>CALPQA020000134.1 GCA_943325595.2 Auritidibacter sp. Marseille-P8566 | reverse complement strand
TTCTTGTTCAGGGAATTGTTTTTGTATTCCCTTAATGGATTGAACTAATTCATTAAACCCATTAATAATTGACGGCTTAATCGATTCCATAGACCCGCTTTCGTCTAAAATAATTAAATTGTGTACTTTGTGTTTTTGTTCCATTTTAATGTTTTTTTTTAAGTTAAATTTATTTGTATCCTCAGATACTAGTTGATAGCCAAATAAGAAAAAGGTAACCCTGTCAATCAAAAATATTTTTAATTGGTCATTTTTTGCTTTTGTTTTTTAAGTTAGAAAATTTGAAAGTATCAATCATAATTGCAAAGGCAGGTGTAGTTTCATCCAAGTAGGTTTCAATAGAACAGGCATCAATAGATAATATTCTATAACCCTCACTGTAATAGAAATTTTTATGATATAATTGCAATCCATCCTGAAACGGGGTCAAAAGATGAATGTAATAGCACTCTTTCAAGCCAACAAATACGCTACCTCTTTTAATTACTTTGGCAGTTCCATAAACAGCATTGAATTGTTCTTCCATTTCTTGATTGGTAGTTGATTCCATTTGTTGTTTTACATTAAGTTTAGTTGACGTTGGAAACGTTTTTATAGAAACAATAAACGAGTTCCCTTTTCCATCTACTATTTTAGCATCCACATCAGGATTAAATATTTTGTCTTTCACATGCCATCCATCAGGAATAATAAAGGAATAATTGTATTTAGCACTGGTGAATTTGGTTTGACTGAAAATGGTTATCGGAAGAAGAACCATAAGGAATAATAATGTTTTTTGCATGACTTAGTTATATTAGTTAAATTGAGTTATCTATAGGTTTATACTCAAAAACTAAAAAGGTAACCCTTGTAAACAAAAAAACCCCAAATCTTTAATTTATCAAAGAATTGGGAGTTTATTTATGTCAAGCCAAAAATAGTAATGCTATATTATGTTGAAAATTTCGCTGAACGACTATATTTCTCATGGTATTCAGGAATTTGTGATTTACATTTGAAGTTTAACAAAACAAAATTATTTTTTATTATGAAAATAGAAACGCCAAAATCATTTGAAGAATTTTTAATAATATTTGACACCTATTACAGTAATGGTATTAATTACTATAGAGGACAATCAGATTATTCTTGGGATATTACTCCCGGTTTAGCAAGAAACCAAAGTATTAAAAGTCTCGAAAATCTTTTAGCTGTTGAAAGCATGTTGATTCAACAATTTGAAAAAGGTATTCGGAATAACATGTTAGATAAATTAATACCTACAGTGAATGATAGTTATCATAAATCATGGATTTATTTAATGGCTGCTCAACATTATGGACTTCCTACAAGGTTGTTAGATTTTTCACATGATAGATTTACAGCACTTGAATTTGCTGTTGCCGATATTAAACATTTGAACAAAGATGGCGTCCTGATAATCTATAATAATGCAGAAGACAAACAAGAAAATGTTAATTCTGAATTATTAAAAAATCCATTTGCACAAACTCATAACTCATTCTTCTTTCAAGGAATATCGTTTAAAGTTTCCTGCGAAAATGAGTTTAATTATTCTGAAGATCGAAAAATCATTCAAAGAAGTAAATTTTTGTATCGAAATACAGAAAATATTTTTCAAAGTCTTTCATTGGATAATGAACATACTTATAACTTAACTTTAATCCATATTCCTAAAAATATAAAATTAGATATTATAAAATGGCTCATTGATATTGAAAAGATGGCTTATGATTTATACGGTGGGAAAAATATTATTGACTATTATTCAGCAATATTAAAATGTAAATTTGATGGTATAAATGATAATAATATAGATGAACACCTTGGCAAAGAAAATTATTGGAATTGTTAGATCTACTCCAACAACACAAACCCTGCCCAATAATAAGGCTCAGGATATAATTTCTTCATTTCTAATTTTGCCTGATAAAGTGCCTCTTTTTTTGACATATTATTTTTAATCCAGTTATTGTAAAACAAAGTCATTAATTCTTGTGTTTTTTGGTCACTTACAGACCATAAACTCATAATCACACTTTTGGCTCCGGCAATCATAAAAGCTCGTTGCAAACCAATAACGCCTTCGCCAACTAAATTGTCTCCTAATCCAGTTTCACAAGCACTTAAAACTACCAATTCAGTATCTTTTAAATTTAAACTTTTGGCTTCTTCAGCAGTCAAAATTCCATTATTGCTGTTTTCAGGTTGTTTGCCATTCAATGTGTTTTGTGCTCCGGCTAAAAGCAATCCAGATTTCAAATAAGAGTCGTTTTTATACTTGTCATTTATTAGATTAGCAATACTTTGTTTTGTATTTGAAGCATCATCATTGGTCAAAAAATATCCATGTGTGGCAATATGTAAAATATCAGGAGATTGTATTTTCTTTAAATTATCTTCTGTAGCATTAGTTTTAGAAAATAGCTCCACAGTAGATTTAGAATCTTTCAAAATAGAATTAATAGTTTCTATTTCTTTTTGAGTTCCAGCTAGGTTACTAATTTTTATCCCTGTTTTAATTTTATTTAATAAATCGCTATCTAAACCTCTGTCTAACGAAATTTCATTAGTAGGCGTTTCGCTAATTGCCAAGTCATAATCGGGATTACCAAACAATGTAGCTTTTGATGTTGAACCAACCTTGAAAACTTTCTTTTCATCTGTAATTGCTTTTACATTCTGTATTTGTTGAACTTTCAAATAATCAATTAAGTATTGTTTTCTGTTAGGGTTGAAAATAGACTCAATGTTGATGGAATTATAGATGCCATCGGTTACTAAATAGATTTTTTTAACATCCTTCAACTCATTATCAATTTTTTCAAAAAGCAAATGGTAGCTTTCCAAATCGTCTTGTTTACTTTGAATTTTAGTTTTAAATCTAGAAGCATATTGTTTTTCTAATTGATTACTGCCATCAATTAGAATAAATTTAGGTGTACTATTTTTTTTAATTACTATAGCTCCATAAGAAATTGAATCTGTAAACATTTTTACAATATCTATTCCTTTTTTAGTAGCAATTCTGGATTGTTTATTAATTCTAACGATTTCAATATATGCTTCTCTAGATACAAGTTTAGTGTTTAAATCTTTTAAGGTAGGCACCACCAAAGGTTTCGTATTTGCAGACAACATCTTTTCTATCTCCCGGTTTTTATTCTTTAAATCCTCAATTGTTTTAGTGTCACTTACCTTATTTTCAAGTTCCTTATTAATTTGAAAAGTATTACTTTTCAAATCTAAAAATAATTCTTTATTTTTCTCATCAAGTTCATCTGTTTTGAATGAATTTGATAATAATAATGATTTACTGTAAAATCGGAAATTAATATATTCTTTTAAAAATGAATCATCATTAGTTAACAAATAAGTATTCAAAAATTCAAATTGATCCGAAAAACCTTTGTATAGAATTTCTTTTTCAGTATCGCTCAATAAATGAAAAAACTGATTATTATTAGAAATTATAGTATTCAACTGGCTAATAAGCATATTCCTTGCAGAAATAAAGTCCCCTGAATTATATTTCAATAAGTAAATTATTTTTGGAACTATAGCAACCTCTTTATTATTGTTATGAAATTTTTCTAAAGACAAAATCGTTTTTTGTAAGTCGTTGCTAATAAAATAATCGCATAAAATATAATTTAGATTTCTACTATTAGTAATACTTTCGCCGTAAATAGTAAAACTCTTTTCAAAATTAATTTTTGCTTCTATAAACTTATCTTCGTGAAAATATATTTCACCTAATTGGTAATAATAGTCACCATATGCAATTTGAGGAATTTGAGAATTATTGTCTAAAAATAATTTAACCTTATTGCTATATTCTAAAGCCAAATCAAAATTTGACTCCAATATATTTACGTTTGATAAATTCAATAATAGCGAATAATATAATAATGGGTTTGAAATTGCTTTTGAAGACTCTAAAATATTAACTGCCTTTTCGCAATAAATCTTTGCATCTTTAAGATTCTTATTATTTAAAGCAATTTGACCTAAATCATACCATACATTTATAGCTACATCTGTAAATTCTAATTTATTATCATATAAAATTTTTAAAGTCCTTGTTGCTATTTTTGTTGGATTTAATTTGGATTCTTTAAAATCTAAACTTAAAACAACTGTAAGATAAGGCAATAATTTAGGGTTATTTTCCCCATAAATCTCGCAAGCAATATCAAACATCATCAAAGCTGATATTAAAGATTTAGCCTTATATCCAAGCATTTTTTCACACATAGACTTTGATTTATAAAAATATAATCTGTTTTCTAAATTTATTTCATTTATATACAGATTACATATTTTAAGAGCAGAATCAAGTTTCCATGTTACAGTATAAAATTCTACTAATAATGAATCAAATGAAATTTGATTTTCTTTCGAAAAAGTCGATTTGGTATCATTCAAAAATGAAATTTGATTTTCAATATCATCCTTAACAAAAAGGATATTTTTTTCAAATAATGTAATTGAATATCGATAAATATCTAACAAGCCACTTATATCTTTTTGCGATTTTAAAATGGCTTCAAATTCATCAAATTTTAATTTAAATTCAGAATGATTTTCTTCTTTATACAATTTTTCTAGTACATCGTAAGAATCGATTTCATTGTTTTTTGAATAATACTCATAATTTAATTTTCTATATTTTTCCTTGTTGATATTATCTTTTATTTGACCATAGGCAATCTCAAGTTGAAGGTAAATTGTGCTCAATTCTATGTCAGCTTTAAGATTATTTATCTTACAAATATCAATAGCCTTTTCTCCAAATTTGATAACTTCGTTAGGATATTTTGGATAATCACCGTTTTTTTGTTCTTCTTTATTTGCAAATAATTGAAAATAAATTTTAAAAAGTAATTCAGGATTATTTAATTTTTGAATTTCAAATTTTGCAAGATATTCTTTTAGTACTTTTTCCTGTTTAATATAATCTTCTTTTAATCTTAGAATATATATGTAATCAAAGTTAAAATCTGTAGTAGCAGTTTCTTTAATATAATTAATATATTCATTAGCATATTTTTTAGCCTTTTTATAATTTTTATTGGAATAATAATCCATCGTTGCTAAAACATATAATAATCCAGTAAAATTTTGCTGTTTTTGATAATTATATTTTTTAATTAGGTCATAACATTTTTTAAAATAAAAATAACTAGAATCTATTTCTATTTTGTTTTTAAATTGGTTCTGATTTCCTAATGAATAATAATTTGTTCCTAATGTATAATTAATTTTCGTTATTTTTAAATAATTCTTTTTATAACTAGACTCCCAAATATCCAATGCCTGTTTCAAAAGAGTTGAATCATAATCTCGTAACGAAGATTTAAGTACACCTTTACGATATAAATAATCCGCATAAAGAGTATCTCTTATTATTTTGCTTTTGGCTAAGTCATCATCTGCTAAATCAATAAAATACTTAGCTTTCTCAATATTGTTTTTCTTAAAATTTACCAATACAGAATCAGAATACTGATGCCATTGTTGCGAGTAAGCAAAACAAGGAAAACAAATAAATAATAATACTTGAATTTTTTTCATATTTTTAATTTTTACTCCAACAACACAAACCCAGCCCAATAATAAGGCGAATATTTAACTTTCATTTTGGCTTGAGCCGATTGAAAAGCTTCATGAATTGATTTACCAGCAAAGCACTCACTATAAAAAATATCAAAAAGCGCTGCTGTTTGAGTATCTGGAACTTTCCATAAACTCATAATGATGTTTTTAACCCCTGCCATTTTAAAAGCACGTTGCAAACCAAAAACGCCTTCACTGCCTTTTACTTCACCTAATCCAGTTTCACAAGCACTTAATACAACTAATTGACAAGCACTTAAATCCAAATTAGAA
>CALPQA020000133.1 GCA_943325595.2 Auritidibacter sp. Marseille-P8566 | reverse complement strand
TTCAGCATAAACGTATTCTAAAAATGTGCACACCATTTGCACGCCATTTGCACTTTTTATGTCATTTTTGACATTTTTGTACAATCTTGGCACTTTTCTATAAAGTTAAAATGATGTGGTTTTTGCATCAAAAAAGAGTTAATTTCACTACTTTAAGTAGCTTACAATCTCTTACAAACACAATAAACATATGAAGTTTCAAAAAGATTTGCAGAAAATCAAAAATAGTAGTAATATTGCACCTCAATAAAAGGTCCTATAGCTCATTCGGTTAGAGCAACTGACTCATAATCAGTAGGTGCTTGGTTCGATTCCAAGTGGGACCACTTTAAATGTAAAAGACTGTCCTTTTGGATAGTCTTTTTTTTTGAAATAGGGTAAGAATGATTATAAAACCCTCCTCCTCAAGTCCATTTCAATAGATTTTTTCTTCCTATATTTCAGGAATGCTTTAATAGAAGCTATATTTGGTTAATTTATTAGTTATATTTGAAGTAATAAATTTTAATCACACAATGAAAAAAATAGCAACAGTAGTTTTTTTAATGGTTACGTTTTTGTCCTTTTCTCAGAAAAAAAAGGAAATTCTGGAGAAACCCTTTAGCATTAAAGACAGAACGATTTCTGTTTATACATCTGCCGATAGTACTAATTTGAGGTTATCAAAAACAGATAATCTTATTTTTTCCGATTTAAAACAACCTTTGGAAACCCAACTTTGTGTGTTTGTAAATCCCAATTCAAAATTTCAAACTTTTCTAGGAATTGGAGGTGCCATCACGGATGCAAGTGCTGAGGTTTTTGCCAAACTATCCAAAGAAAAACAACTTGAATTACTGAATTCTTATTACAGTAAGGAAAAAGGAATTGGTTATTCTTTGATTAGAACTAGTATTCACAGCTGCGATTTTAGCTCGGGAAGTTATACTTATGTCAGTGAAGGCGATACCGATTTAAAGACATTTAATATCGATCATGATAGAAAATACCGCATCCCGATGATTAAAAGAGCCACCGAAATTGCTGGAGGAAAAATCAATTTGTTTGTTTCACCTTGGAGCCCACCTGCATTTATGAAGGATAATAATAATATGTTAAAAGGGGGTAAATTATCACCAAATTATTATCAGGCATGGGCCAATTATTATGTCAAATTTATTAATGCCTATGAAAAAGAGGGAATGCCAGTTTGGGGATTAACCATTCAAAATGAACCAATGGCAACACAAAGATGGGAGTCTTGCATATACACTGCCGAGGAAGAACGGGATTTCCTAAAAAATTATTTAGGACCAACATTAAAAAATTCGGGACTTGGAGCCAAAAAAATTACAGTTTGGGATCATAATCGAGATTTACTTTCCCAACGAGCAAGCACTATTTTAGATGATGCACAAGCCAATAAGTACGTTTGGGGAATTGGATTTCATTGGTATGAAACTTGGAGTGGAGGTGATCCAATGTTTGAAAACGTAGGAAAAGTTCACGAAATGTATCCCGATAAAAACCTGTTTTTTACAGAAGGCTGCGTTGAAAAATTTGACGCTACTAATTTTCAACTTTGGAAAAATGGAGAGCGCTATGGCCGTTCAATGATAAACGATTTCAACAATGGTACCGTAGGTTGGACAGATTGGAATATTCTTCTGGATGAAAATGGAGGCCCCAATCATGTTGGTAATTTTTGCTTTGCTCCAATTCACGCTGACACAAAATCGGGCGAATTAATTTATACACCGTCTTATTATTACATTGGTCATTTTTCAAAGTTTATTGGAAATGGAGCCAAAAGAATCAGCAGTGTTGCCAGCAGAAGCCAATTGTTAACGACTTCTTTTTTGAACAAAGACGGAAAAATTGTAACTGTAGTTATGAATCAAAGCAATAAAAAACTAGAGTATAACTTGTGTGTAGGAACAAAATTTTCAGCAATTTCAATTTTACCACACGCCATTCAAACGCTAGTTTTTTAATATTAAAAAAGGAAATTCAACGACTTTAGGTCATTAATAATATCTGACAATAATGAAAAATAGTAGTATTATCTCTGTTTACGGAAGTATAAAAGCTACTCAATAATTTACTATATTTGGATTAAAATAACGCCCCAATGAAAAATATCCTCTCAGTTGTATTATCACTTGTAACTACAATTATTTTGGGACAAAATTTTCAGCAATACGTTAATCCATTTATTGGAACCGGTGGCCACGGACATACTTTTCCGGGCGCAACACTTCCATTTGGAATGGTGCAATTATCTCCCGATACCAGAATTGATGGGAGTTGGGATGGTTGTTCCGGCTATCATTATTCCGATACTATAATTTACGGATTTTCCCACACCCATTTAAATGGAACGGGCGTTTCTGATTTTGGAGACATTATGATTATGCCCACCATGGGCGAACCTTTATTTGACAACAAAATCTATTCTTCGAAATTTTCCCATTCCAATGAAAAAGCTACAGCGGGTTTCTATGCCGTAAAGTTAGACAAACACAATATTGACGTGCGTTTAACGGCTTCAACACGTGTTGGTTTTCACGAATATACTTTCAATTCTAGCGGTCAAGCCAATATTATACTTGATTTAAACCACCGCGATAAATTGCTGTATGGCGATGTGAAAATTATTGATAATAAAACCATTGAAATTCTCAGAAGAAGTGAAGCTTGGGCAAAAGATCAATATGTTTATGCTCGAATGGAATTCAGTGCTCCAATGAAAATCAGTAATGTAGAAGCCAATCAAGAAAACAGAAAAGACTTTTACTCAGGGACCATTTTGAAAATTTGCTTTTCTAAAAATGTCCAAAAAGGAGAAAAAATTCTCGTGAAAGTATCGCTTTCGCCAACAAGTTATGAAGGCGCAAAACTTAATAATTCTGAAATTAAAGGTTGGGATTTTGAAAAAGTAAAATTGGAAGCGGAGCAAAAGTGGAATTCAGAACTGTCAAAGATTGAAGTTACAGAAGCAGATATAAACAAAAAAACCGTTTTCTACACGGCCTTATACCATACAATGGTGCAACCAAACATCGCTCAAGATCTGGATGGAAAATACCGCGGTAGAGACAATAAAATTCATGTTGCAGAAGGATTTGATTACTATTCCGTTTTCTCACTTTGGGATACGTTTCGCGCCGCACATCCTCTTTATACTTTGATTGACAAAAAACGAACTGCCGATTTCATCAATACATTTCTAAAACAATACGAACAAGGCGGAAGGTTGCCCGTTTGGGAATTGGCATCCAATGAAACCGATTGTATGATTGGTTATCACTCAGTTTCAGTTATGGCCGATGCGATGGCAAAAGGAATCACAGGTTTTGATTATGAAAAAGCGTTTGAAGCCGCAAAACATTCGGCAATGCTCGATCATTTAGGATTGGATGCTTATAAAAAAAATGGTTTTATTTCGATGGATGACGAACACGAAAGCGTTTCAAAAACGTTGGAATATGCTTATGATGATTGGTGTATTGCTCAAATGGCAATGATTTTAAATAAAATAGAAGACTTTAATTATTTCATGAAACGCTCCCAAAGTTGGAAAAATGTCTTCGATTGGAATATGGGTTTTATGCGACCAAAGAAAAACGGCGGTTGGGATACACCATTTGATCCAAAAGAAATCAATAATAATTTTACCGAAGGCAACTCATGGCAGTATTCCTTTTTTGTACCACAAGATATTCCTGGGATGATTCAAGCCTATGGTGGGAAGGAAAAATTTGAAGCCAAACTCGATGAAATGTTCAACAGCGAAAGCAAAACTACAGGTCGAGAACAAGTTGATGTTACAGGTTTAATTGGGCAATATGCTCATGGAAACGAACCGAGTCATCACATGGCATATTTGTACAATTACGTTGGCAAACCAGAAAAAACAACTGAAAAAGTGCATTTTATTTTAGATAATTTTTACAAGAATACTCCCGACGGGTTAATAGGAAATGAAGATTGTGGACAAATGAGCGCTTGGTATGTTTTGAGTTCGATGGGTATTTATGCAGTAACACCAGGAAAATCGGAATGGAGCACTACAGAACCTTATTTTGATAAAATAAAAGTTAATTTAGAGGATAAAACGACAAAAGTCATTTCAAAAAAAATGCCAGTTAATGAATTGAAATATTGTGGAATAAAGAATAATGATTTAGTCGTTGCGGATGGTTTTTCAAATCCTGATATTCTCCCAGTTCCAGTAATCCAAGCAGAAAGCAAGTCTTTTAAAGACAAAATGAAAGTCGAGATAATTGCTCAAAATCCAAAGGATGTAATCTATTACGATATAAGTGATAAGAACGATTATTTGGCAAAAAAACTTCCCTCGGTTGTTTATAAGGAACCTTTTGAAATTCTAGAAACTTCAACAATTTCAGCTTACATTAAAAATAATGAAAGTCAAAGTAATACTATTTCTGCCACCTTCTTTAAAAAGCCAAATAATTACACCATAAACATCAAATCAAAATACAACCCACAATATCATGCTGGAGGGCCAGAAGGATTAATTGACGGAATTTACGGCTCAGAAAACTGGCGAAAAGGCGATTGGCAAGGCTACCAAAGTCAAGATTTTGAAGCAGAAATTGATTTGCAAACCGAGAAAACCGTTTCTAATTTCAGCGCCACTTTTCTACAAGATTCCCGTTCGTGGATTTTAATGCCCACCAAAGTAGACTATTACTCCTCCTCAGATAATGTCAATTTCACACTCATCGGAACTATCGAAAATAATCTTGATCCAAAATTTGACGAAAATAAAATCCAAAATTTCGAATACAAATCACCCAAAGAAATCAAGGCTAGATACATTAAAATAAAAGCCTATAACTTTGGGAAATTACCCGAATGGCATCAAGGTTTTGGTGGCGACGCCTTTATTTTCATCGATGAAATATCGATTAAATAATTTTTTGTGAATCTCTGTGTTTGCTTTGTGTAACTTTGTGAAATAAATGATGAAAATCGCCTTAATCCAAGCGCCTTTACTTTGGGAAAACCCAAAACAAAATCGGAAGTATTTCGAGGAAAAAATCAATGCCATTGCTGAAAATGTTGATTTAATTGTACTTCCAGAAATGTTTACCTCGGGTTTTACCATGAATCCAAAAGCGGTAGCCGAAAACATTCAAGGCGAAACCGTCTCGTGGTTACAAGCATTGGCGAAAGCCAAAAATTCTGCTATCACAGGAAGTTTGGTAATTCAAGAAAACGTCAAATATTACAACCGATTGGTATTTGTGTTTCCGTCAGGTGAAATCAAAACCTACGATAAAAAACACTTGTTTACACTTGCTGGAGAGGAAAAAAGGTATACTTCTGGAACAGAGAAAATCATCATAGAATATAAAGGATTCAAAATTTGTCCGCTCATTTGTTACGATTTGCGCTTTCCTGTATTTGCAAGAAACACCGAAGAATATGACATTTTGATTTTTGTTGCCAACTGGCCAAAACCTAGAATAAACGCTTGGGACGCTTTGCTAAAAGCACGTGCTATCGAAAACATGTGTTATACTATTGGCGTAAATAGAATTGGCACCGACCAAAACCAGCACGATTATTCAGGGCATTCACAAGCAATAGATTCACTCGGTAATTACCTTATTGAACCTCAAGAAACAGAAGGAGTTTTCATTACAACTTTCGACAAAAAGGCGCTTTTAGAAACCCGACAAAAATTTGGTTTCTTGAACGATCGCGACGAATTTAAAATGTAGCATTATTGGGGTAAATCAAAAGTCTGATCGACATCCCAATTGGCGCGAACATCAATTTCCTTGGGGAAATAAATTACTTCCTCGGCTTGGCGTTTTTCCAAGAAATTACCCGAATCCCATTCCTTATTTCCGTTTACATCATAGATTACGCGCAACGTAAATTTGGCAGGATC
>CALPQA020000132.1 GCA_943325595.2 Auritidibacter sp. Marseille-P8566 | reverse complement strand
ATTGACGAAAAATCTTGGAAATGGGCTTCTAACTGTTGCGCGTTCTACTGCGAAACCAATTGTATTTCTTCCAGGAGTATAGTCTATTTGGAAGTTAATTTCTGATTGTTTCAGGTCACCTTTTGAAATTCCTCCATTGCCAAAAGCATCAGGCAAAGTGGTATAATAATCCAATTTAAAATCGGGTGAAGCAGAAACTAATGTTCGGAAAGAAAAGCCTGTTTGTAGCGTCAAATTTTTTGCAGGTTCAATTTCAAAAGCCATTGAGGTGAAACTAATATTTGTTAGTTTTCCGTTATTACCCGCCGCAAATAATGATGATGAAGCAAAATTTCTTCCCAAAACATCGTTGGAAGTGGTAAGGCTTGCGCCAATTTGTTCTATATCCCTTCGTGTACCTCCTTCAATTATAAAGCGATTTTTTTTATCGATTAGCCATTTTCCAGAAACTCCATATTTGAATTTATTGTCTTTTAAACCATAGGCGGTGTAAGCTTGAATTCGCCAAGAATCATTAGTTCCAAAGTAGGTTCGTCCACCAACACGCAATCGGAACCCTTCGACATCATTGTACCCCACGGTGGAAAGCACGGGTCCAAAATCGATAACGCCTTTATGTAAATAGCCACTTCCTAAAATGGTTACTATATCATATATTTGTCTGAATTTTTTATTGGTTTGCAAAGTGTCCAACATTTTGTAAACGCCTTTTTCATCCTTATTTAAATTTTCGAAACGGTTTTCTTCCCAAAATTCATCTGGTTTTAAATATATAGATTCATCATGATCAAATATTTCTTCCTTATAGAACGTATCTGGTTTTTTTATGTTGAATTGATGGTTTTTATATAATGTGGTT
The DNA here is from genome assembly GCA_943325595.2 of Auritidibacter sp. Marseille-P8566. The sequence continues at coordinate 5,071 of CALPQA020000132.1, read as the reverse complement.
CGCTTTCCATACATTCCTTTCGATTTTTCATTTTTGCTAAAAGAAAAATCTGTCATCATATAATCTCTCGTTAACAAGAATACGGAATCATTTACAACTTCAAATTCTTGCTCGATATAAATGTCTTTTACCCAGTTAATATTGGCACTTTTGGTAACGGCCATATTAATATTTTTAATGGCATAGGTTGAATCATTTACCCAAAAATCGCCTTTGAAAGTCAATTCGTTTTTGCGCCTTGGATAAAAAACAATATTATAACACCACTTTTTGTCTATAAAAGTGCTGTCTCGTAGAACATAATTATAAACGTCAATTCCCGTTCTTGAAAGTGGACTTGTAAAGCTCTTATCGTAAAATTTCAAATAGTTGCTGTAAATATCATACTCATTATACAAGTCTTTTATTAGGGCAATGATTTGCTGGTTGGTGTTAAAACCCGAGTTTTTATTGGCTTTTAGAATCTCTTTGACTTTGCCTTTTACATTGTCACCATACACATTTGAAAGTGCCTCGTTGATAAAAATTGGCAGATAGGTTTTTCCGGTAACTTTGGAAGTATCAACTTGCTTGAAAATAAATTCCATTCCTTTGAAAACTTTGCTTTTCATGAAAGCACTGTCGATGGTGTTCATATCAAATTCGACTTTTTCGTATTTCTCCATTTGGTATTGGTTGAACTGTCGCAAACCATTTTTACGTTTTCGCTCCCAAATTTTGCGGAGAATGTCTAAGGCTGGATTGTTCTTTTTAGAAGTTTTCCCTGTAAAAATTACTACTTCTTGTAGTTTTTCACCATCGCTGATTTTTATTTTGAAATCATAATTAACGGCTTTTGGCAAAACAACTTCTTTGGTTTCAAAACCTGCAAATGAAACAACAATAATTTTATGTATTTGAGGGGATTCAATATAAAAACGCCCATCTTCATTGGTCACAACGCCTTCACTTGTTCCTTTAAATACCACATTTGCATAGGGAACAGGATTATTATCATTGTCAACAACCATTCCGCTCACCTTGGTTTGTGCAAAAGTAACGCTAGAAAGTAAAATCAATAAGCAGGTAATTAATTTGTATTTCATAAGTCAAAAAAAAAACTTCACCAAATGATTTTGATGAAGTTTCAAATATAGCAATTTTAGATTTATAGACTGTTAAAATTATACTTAACAATATCTCTAAAATTTAGGTGTTATTTTTTATACATCACTTTTTTCACTGCTTTTACAACGTCTGAAGCATTTGGCAACCACTCTTTCAACAAAGTTGGAGAATAAGGCGCTGGCGTATCAGCAGTAGTAATTCTTTGAACTGGTGCATCTAAGAAATCGAAAGCACGCTCTTGAACGATATATGTAATTTCTGAAGCAACACTTGCAAAAGGCCACGCTTCTTCAAGAACTACTAATCTATTTGTTTTTTTAACAGATGTTAAAATAGTATCGTAATCCAAAGGACGAACCGTTCTCAAATCGATAATTTCACAAGAAATTCCTTCTTTTGCTAATTCGTCAGCAGCTATATGAGCTTCTTTGATAATTTTTCCGAAAGAAACAATTGTTACATCAGTACCTTCTCTTTTAATATCAGCAACTCCAAGTGGAATAATGTAATCGCCTTCAGGAACTTCTCCTTTGTCACCATACATTTGTTCCGATTCCATGAAAATTACAGGGTCATTATCGCGAATAGCCGCTTTCAATAAACCTTTGGCATCATAAACCGTTGAAGGAACCACCACTTTTAATCCTGGTGTATTGGCGAACCAACTTTCAAAAGCTTGTGAGTGCGTAGCTCCAAGTTGTCCCGCAGATGCTGTAGGACCTCTAAAAACCATTGGCATTGGGAATTGTCCCGCCGACATTTGACGCATTTTTGCCGCGTTGTTAATAATTTGGTCAATTCCAACTAATGAAAAATTGAACGTCATGTATTCTACAATTGGACGACAACCATTCATTGCAGAACCAACAGCAATTCCAGCAAAACCAAGCTCCGCAATTGGTGTATCAATAACACGTTTTGCGCCAAATTCCGCTAGCATCCCCTTTGAAGCTTTATAAGCACCGTTATATTCGGCAACTTCTTCACCCATTAAGTACACGGATTCATCACGACGCATTTCTTCACTCATCGCTTCACAAATGGCTTCTCTAAATTGTATAGTTCTCATATATTAATATGTTTTTCTTTAATTTGTGATGCAAAAATAATTATTTTATACTACTAAAGGCATAAAAAACATTAAATTATTTGCTGTTTTTTTTGGAGCTATTTCCTGCTTTCCACTCTATCCACGCCCAAAAGCGTGGGATGCCGTTGCAATCAGGGCTACGAAATCGATATAGTATTGACATTTTTAGAAAAATTTATATGCACGCATAGTATTTTGTGAAATTAAATTACTAATTTAGTAGCCAGAAAAACACCATTTAAAACACAAAAAAATGAAAATATTAGTTTGCATCAGTCACGTTCCTGATACTACTTCAAAAATTAATTTTGCCAATGGCGATACCGAATTTGACACTAACGGCGTACAGTTTGTAATTAATCCAAACGACGAATTTGGGTTGACACGTGCCATTTGGTTTCAAGAACAGCAAGGAGCAACAGTTACCGTTGTAAATGTGGGCGGACCAGAAACTGAACCAACTTTAAGAAAAGCACTCGCAATTGGAGCAAACGAAGCAATTCGAATCAATGCTATTCCAACCGATGGTTTTTTTGTTGCAAAACAATTGGCCGAAGTGATTAAAAATGGTGGTTACGACTTAATTATCGCAGGAAAAGAATCCTTAGATTATAATGGCGGAATGGTTCCTGGAATGGTAGCGGGACTTTTGGGGTACAACTTCCTAAATTCTTGTGTAAGCTTATCCGTTGAAGGAACTTCTGCAACAGCATCAAGAGAAATCGATGGCGGAAAAGAAACAGTTTCCACATCATTACCTTTAATAATAGGAGGACAAAAAGGATTGGTTGAAGAAAAAGATTTGCGTATTCCAAACATGAGAGGGATTATGACAGCTAGAACTAAAGTACTTACCATTTTAGAACCTGTTACAGCTTCTTCAGAAACCAAAGCCATAAAATTTGAAAAACCCGCTCCAAGATCAGCAGTGAAATTAGTAAGCGCCGATAATTTGGATGAATTAATCAGTTTATTACACAACGAGGCAAAAGTTATTTAGGAAGAAAAAAATAATTATAAATTTTAAATTATAAATGTTGCATTGGCTTATCAAAAACATTTAAAATTTAAAATTCAAAATTTAAAAAATAGAAAAATGTCAATATTAATATACGCAGAATCTGCAGAAGGAAAATTTAAAAAAGTAGCATTCGAATTGGCTTCTTATGCAAAAAAAGTAGCGGAATCATTAGGAACAACCGTAACGGCAATTACCATAAATGCTGGTGATGTTTCTGAATTGTCAAAATACGGAGTCGATAAAGTATTGAAAGTAAACAACGATAAATTATCTGCTTTTACAGCAAAAGCCTATGCAGACGCAATCAAACAAGCGGCTCAAAAGGAAAATGCTCAAGTAATTGTTTTATCATCAACGACCGATAGTTTGTATTTGGCGCCACTAGTTTCTGTAGCGTTAGAAGCAGGTTTCGCTTCCAATGTGGTTGGACTTCCTGTAAGCACATCGCCGTTTCAAGTAAAAAGAACCGCTTTTTCAAACAAAGCTTTCAACACAACCGAAATTACAACAGCTACAAAAGTATTGAGTATTTCAAAAAACTCTTACGGTATTTTCGAACATACTTCGACTTTGACTGAAGAAGATTTCAGTCCAAGTATTGCCGATGCCGATTTTGGAGTAAAAGTAGTTTCCGTTGAAAAAGCTTCTGGAAAAGTTACCATAGCCGATGCTGACATTGTAGTGTCAGCAGGTCGTGGATTAAAAGGTCCTGAAAACTGGGGAATGATAGAAGAATTAGCAGCCGTTCTTGGAGCCGCAACTGCTTGTTCAAAACCAGTTTCTGATTTAGGATGGAGACCTCACGGAGAACACGTAGGACAAACAGGAAAACCTGTTGCTGCCAATTTATACATCGCTATCGGAATTTCGGGAGCCATCCAACACATTGCTGGAATTAACTCCTCAAAAGTAAAAGTGGTAATTAACACAGATGCCGAAGCTCCCTTTTTCAAAGTTGCCGATTATGGAGTTGTGGGTGATGCTTTTGAAATCCTACCGAAATTAATCGAAAAATTAAAAGCCTTTAAAGCCAATAATTAATTCGTTTAAAAACACTAATAATTGAAGCTTGTCTGAATAAATTTATTGTTTAGACAAGCTTTTTTTGTTTTACAACAGAAATCTCTATATTTTCTTTGTCACTTTATGCATACATTGTACTTTTGCAACTATGAGCTTAGTAAAACTAACAATAAAAGGAATTTCATACAGTCAAACTCAAAATGGCGCTTATGCCTTGATTTTGAATGAAGTAGATGGAGATCGAAAACTTCCAATAGTAATTGGCGCTTTCGAAGCACAATCTATTGCTATCGCTTTAGAAAAAGAGATAAAACCTCCTCGCCCATTAACACACGACTTATTTAAAAACTTCGCTGATCGCTTTGACATTATTGTCAAACAAATCATTATTCACAAATTAGTAGACGGTGTATTTTACTCTAGTATTATTTGCGAAAGAGACAAAATTGAAGAAATTATTGATGCGAGAACTTCTGACGCCATTGCTTTGGCATTACGATTTAATGCACCAATATTTACCTATAAAAACATTCTTGACAAGGCTGGAATTTATTTAAAAACGAATATAGCCGATACAGATAGTGGCGCTCAAGAAATTGACGATGTGCTTTCAAATCCAGACACTTTTGGAATTGAAGACAACGCAGTATCTGGAAGTATCTATTCTAAAAATAGCATGTCAGAATTAACAGATTTATTAGATGCCGCGGTAGAAAAAGAAGATTACCGAGAAGCAGCAAAAATTAGAGACGAGATTTCGAAAAGAGAATAGAAAATTGTTTAATCGTTAATTCGTTTAATCTAATTTAGATACCGATTAAAAGATTAGT
>CALPQA020000131.1 GCA_943325595.2 Auritidibacter sp. Marseille-P8566 | reverse complement strand
CGGGATTAGGTAATCTAAAAACAGTAGGTAACTATTTAATAGAACTTGAAAAGGAAGGTTTTTTAAAAAGTGAGCAAGTAGGTAAAGAAAAATTGTATCTGAATTTTAAATTGTTAGAAATTTTGAGTGTAAAATAAATAAAGGATAACGTTACCCTAGCAAAATTCAGAAACTTGAAGTACTGAAAAAATGGACACTCACATACCACTTTGTTAGTTATTAATTGAAAGGGGATAGCATTGAAAAGCATCAATGATGACTTATCACAAACTTTAATTCTTCAATTTAACACTAAGCAATTTAAAATAAAGTTAAATATTCAATTTCAATCAATATATGTTGCAATTTTGTAAGAAAGTTTTGAACATTTAAAAGATTTAAATATATAATTTTCTCACAATAAAGTTAAATTGAAATATGAAAAACAGTAATAACTTTTATTTAAATTGGTGCCCCTTCATTACAAGTGAAGAGCGAAATTTTGTGTGTTGAATTTAACTATTAATAGCATTTAAAATTTAAAAACTTTTCAAGCATTTGAAGAGTTTTTTTTAATTTACATAGAAATGAAATCAGAAAATCAAGTAATTTTTGAAGCAAATTTTTCGGAAGAAAGAGTTTTTTTAAATAAAAAAAAGGTAAAATATTGGATTAATGAATGTTGTAATTGGTTGTTTTGTAATCAAATAGAATATGCGGATCTTACTTTTTTTATAGCTAAAGAATCGGAATTAAAGGCAGTCCTAACAGAATTATTACTAGAAGAATATTTTTCAGAATTAAAAGCGCGTCAATTAGTAGAGAAGTTTTTCAAAAATGTTACCGTCCTACACAAAAAATTACTGGAAGATTTAGAAGCGGTTTTAGAATTTGATCCTGCCGCAAAATCAAAAAGTGAGGTTCTGTTAGCGTATCCAGGTTTTTTTGCAATAACGGTTCACAGAATAGCGAACGAATTATGGTTGAATAAAAGCTACGTTTTGTCGCGATTGATTGCTGAATATGCACACAGCAAAACTGGAATCGATATTCATCCAGGCGCTTCAATTGGAGAACGTTTTTTTATAGATCACGGAACAGGGGTTGTAATTGGAGAAACAACTAACATTGGTAAAGGGGTGAAAATATACCAAGGTGTAACGCTTGGAGCTTTGAGTGTAAGCAAAGAAGAAGCTCAAAAAAAGCGGCACCCAACCATTCAAGACAATGTAATTATATATGCAAACGCATCCATTTTGGGAGGAAAAACGGTAATTGGAAAAGAATCTATAATTGGAGGTAATGTTTGGATTACGAATTCTATTCCTTCCTATTCTATGGTGTTTAACAAAAGTGAAATTATAGTAAAGACAAAGAATAATTTCCCTGAATCATTGAATTTTAGTATTTAAATTAAATAGAGTAAAAATTAAAAAAAGGTGTTATGAAAGCAAACTCAATTTTACAAACCATCGGAAACACACCAGTTGTGCACTTAGACCGAATGTTTAAAAACAAAAATGTTTGGATCAAGTTAGAAAAAGCAAACCCAGGAGGGAGCATTAAAGACAGAATTGCTTTGGCAATGATTGAAGATGCTGAACAAAAAGGACTTTTGAACCCAAATAGCGTAATCATTGAACCAACATCGGGAAATACTGGTATTGGATTGGCTTTAGTAGCTGCCGTAAAAGGGTACAAGGTAATTTTGGTCATGCCAGAATCGATGAGTTTGGAGCGAAGAAAATTAATGGAAATTTACGGGGCAGAGTTTGAATTAACGCCTCGTGAAAAAGGAATGAAAGGCGCAATAGAACGTGCTGCCGAATTAGTTTTAGAAACTCCAAACGGTTGGTCACCGAAACAATTTGAAAACGAATCAAACGTTGAAATTCATAAAAAAACGACAGCGCAAGAGATATTAAATGACTTTCCCGACGGATTGGATTATATTATTACGGGAGTAGGAACGGGAGGTCATATTACAGGAGTAGCCGAATTTTTAAAACCACATTTTCCAAAGCTACAAGTTATTGCGGTAGAGCCTGAAGCGTCACCAGTTTTAAGTGGCGGAAGTCCTGCACCGCACCCTATTCAAGGAATTGGGGCTGGATTTGTTCCTAAAAATTACCATGCGAATGCAATCGACGAAGTCATTCAAATTAATAAAGAAGATGCTTTCTATTATACCAAAAAAATTGCAAAAACGGAAGGTATTATGGTAGGAATTTCTACTGGAGCCTCTCTTGCTGCAGTTGTCAAAAAATTAGAAAGCATTCCGAGTGAGGCTGTGGTATTGACTTTTAATTACGACACGGGAGAACGATACCTCTCTGTTGAAGGATTATTTTAATAGATTATATCATATAACAAAGAACCTAAAATCGTAATTGCTATTTTAGGTTTTTTTATTCTTTAAATTGAATTTTTAATGTTCTCTTTCTTTATACACACCTACTTTAGTTTGATAACGTAAATATTGGATGCATGTAATACCCTTTTCATAACTGCTTTCTAGTACTTACAATCACAGACTTCGCTACAGCTGTCAAAACACCTTTTTATTAAAGTTTTCTTATATATTTTGTAATAAGAGAGGGATTGCGATTTGTATGCTCATTTTTTTTAATGTTACCTCAGGCTTTTTCTAGAATCTATAGCGCGTCCCATTTCTAAAGTGGGAATTGTGCAACTATTGCTGCAAAACATGTAACGCATGATGGGATACTATTTTTCAATTTTGTAGCAGATATAATCTAATAATTTAAATTCAAATAAAATGAAAAAAGCAATCCTTTACTTAATGGTATTAATGATGTCGTTAAGTGTTTTTCCGTCTACAATTACTGCTAAAGCAATCAATCCAATTGCAATTACTGAAAACCCAAAAGAAGTTCCTGCTGAGGTAAAAGTGATGCTGTCTCGATTAGAAGAAATCAAAACGATGGACAAATCGGCAATGACCCACTCAGAAAAAAAAGCACTTCGTAAAGAAGTTCGCACCATAAAAGCTACATTGAAAGCTTCTAATAATGGGGTTTATTTATCTGTTGGTGCCATCATCATCATCATTTTGTTGTTAATTATTCTTTTATAATTAAGGACAAAAACCCAAAATCCATCTCCCATACACAAACTAAAACAAAACGAAATGAAAAGTTTAAAACAATTAACCCTAGCCTTGGCACTGCTTTTTGCATCCAATGCCATCCACTCGCAAGTGTCAATAAATGTAAATTTAGGATCACAGCCATCTTGGGGGCCGTCTGGTTATTCTAATGTAAACTATTATTACCTCCCCGATGTTCAGGCCTATTATGATGTTAATGCCTCCCAATTTATTTATAATAGCGGAGGAATTTGGATTCGCTCTGGTTTTTTGCCAAGACAATACCGAAACTATGACTTGTACAGTGGGTACAAAGTAGTATTAAATGATTATCATGGTTCAAGGCCCTATGTGAACTACAGATACGACAAAGTAAAATATTTTAAAGGATACAATAGACCGCAAAGAGCTATTGGGCGACGAGAAGAACATCATGACAATAATGATCACGACAACGGAAGAGAACATGAAAGCGGAAGAGGAAACGAAGGCCATGGCAATAATGGTCATGGAAAAGGCAGGAAATAATTTAAAATTCTATTCGTATAAATCGGATACTATAAAGTCCAGATGAAATGACGTACCAAAGCGCTAGAAGCTCGAAATACTGATTTTACTTAAACTAAACCCCCTTTAAATCTTGTTTAAAGGGGGGGGCGTATTGTATTTAGGACTGTTTCGTTATGTTTTGTTAACATTAAATACACAAAAAGTTTATTATTTTGATTTATCTATTATAACAGTAATCGTTAGCTTTTTCCTCATTTACTTCATCATTCGGATTAATATGTTAATTGATGGGTGTTATTGTTTTTATTTTGCGTCTATTGCCTTAGTTTAAGTTTAATTAATTTAATTTAAAATACTGTATTATAGTTCTTTAATGTTAAAAAATATTTAAGTAACTAGTGTTTACGGTACTTTTGCAAAATCTATTATGTCAAGTTAATTATTTAGAAAAATTAAAATTTTCAATTAAATCAATAGTTTAAATTATGAAAAAATATTATTTAAATAGGATTGTTTGCCTTGCTTCAGTCCTATCTTTTTGTTTGTTAATTCCTTCTTATTCGCAATGTTTGCCTAGTCTGGGGTCTGCCACGGGATTTTCTATTTTTACTATTACGGGTGCTGTTAGTAACGTAGCTCCTTCAATAATAATTGGAGATATAGGGACCAATGAAGGATTAATTAGTGGTTTTGAAACTTCGGCAATCAGTGGAGTATTCCATACTGCCAATGCCATTACGCAAAGTGCTGCTCTAGATTTATCTTCAGCCTTTACAACCTTTCAAAATTTACCGCCAACAATTACTTCACACGCCGCTGCTTTCGGAAGTGGAGAAACAATTACTCCTGGTGTTTATTATATTGCTGGTGCTGGTTCAACAGCTGGAACAATAACATTAGATGCACAGAATAATCCAGGCGCTAAATTCATATTAAAATTTGGAGGCGCCTTTACCTCTGGCGATGGAACTACGGTTATTTTAACCAACGGAGCATCGCCAAACAATGTTTATTGGATAGTTAATGGTGCCTTTTCATTAGCAGCAAATACTACTTTTAAAGGAACAGTTATTGCAAATGGCGCCATTTCTATTGGCGTGACTGGACTTTTAAATTGTAAATTATTTTCTGTAAATGGTGCGATATCAACTTACGGAACATCGTTATCAAATAATGGTATTGCCAACAGCTCAAATATCTATTATGCCGATGTAGATCAAGATGGATATGGAAATAGTAATTCACCATCGTGTTATTCTCAGGCAGGTTATGTCTTGAATAATAGCGATTGTAATGATACAAATGCAGCGATAAACCCAAATGCTACAGAGATTTACGGTAATGGAATAGATGATAATTGTAACGGAATAATTGATACTGATGCCGTGGGTTGTGCTTTTTCAACAACATGGAACGGCAGTAGTTGGAGTAATGGAATTCCAAACAACACTAAATTAGTAATTTTTGCAGGAAACTTCACTATAATAGATGACCTTAATGCTTGTTCTATACAGGTTACAAATAACGCCCAGGTTACTGTAGAGAGTAATAAGAACGTTATTTTGTATGGTCCCATTACGGTAGATACAGGAAGTAGTTTTACTTTAAATAACAATTCAAATTTACTGCAAGGAAATTCTTTGGCAGTTAATATTGGTACTATAGTAGTGAAGCGAAATACCTCTACTATTGTTCGGTTGGATCATACTTTGTGGTCTTCTCCCGTTACTGGACAAAATGCATATCAATTTTCTCCTGAAACCTTAACGTATAGGTTTTACACTTATGACACTACTTCAAATGCTTATTTGAGTTCTACAATTAATAGTTCGTCAGAATTTGCACCTGCAAAAGGGTATGCGGTTCGTGCTCCAAACAACCAATCGGCTACAGTTCCAGCCGAATGGACAGGTATATTTAGCGGAGTTCCTAATAATGGAACGCTTACTTTTCCCTTAGTTTACGGCGTAGCGAATGGCTATAATCTAATTGGAAATCCTTATGCTTCTGCTATTGATGCCAATGCGTTCTTAGCGGCAAACTCAGGAAGTATTGAAGGCACAATCTATTTTTATCAACATACATTATCCATGAATGCGAATGGTTTATTTCCAACGGGAACAAATTATGCAAGTTTGACAAGTACCGGCGGTACTGCTGCAACCGAAGTTTTAGTTGGCAATCCCAATTACCATACACCAGCTGTAATTCCAAATGGCATTATACAAGTTGGTCAAGGTTTTTTTGTAAAAGCAAAAAATTCTGGTTCGGTTAATTTCACTAATTCGATGCGGGTTCCAGATCAAAATCACCAATTTAATAGAACTACAACAACGGAAAAAAATCGTTTGTGGTTAAATTTAAAATCAGAGGATGGAAGCGATATCAATCAAATATTAGTT
>CALPQA020000130.1 GCA_943325595.2 Auritidibacter sp. Marseille-P8566 | reverse complement strand
CATAAAGTTGTTGCAAAAGATTTATTGAACAGACCTAATAAAGGACCTCATTACACATTCGATATTGGAAATGATGAGATATTCCAAAATAAGTTGGAAGCTGCAGTAAAAGCGGGAAAATTAAAAGAATATAGCTTCTTGCCAAAAAGCAATTGGAGTGAACTTTTACAAATGATACTTCCGTTTGTCCTTATATTAGGACTTTGGATTTTCATAATGAGACGAATGAATGGTGGCGCAGGTGGTGGTGCTGGAGGTCAGATTTTCAATATTGGAAAATCAAAAGCCAAACTATTTGATGAAAAAACAGATATTAAAACTACTTTCAAAGACGTTGCAGGACTTGAAGGAGCAAAAGAAGAAATACAAGAAATTGTAGAATTCTTGAAAAACCCTGAAAAATACACCAATCTTGGAGGAAAAATTCCAAAAGGAGCTTTATTAGTTGGTCCCCCAGGAACAGGAAAAACATTATTGGCGAAAGCCGTAGCTGGAGAAGCGCAAGTACCATTTTTCTCTTTATCTGGTTCAGATTTTGTGGAAATGTTTGTTGGTGTTGGAGCTTCAAGAGTTCGTGATTTATTTAAACAAGCAAAAGAAAAAGCGCCAGCAATTATCTTTATTGATGAGATTGATGCTGTTGGAAGAGCACGTGGAAAAAGCAACATGTCTGGAGGAAATGACGAACGTGAAAACACCCTAAATCAGTTACTTACAGAAATGGATGGTTTTGGAACCAATTCAAATGTAATTGTGTTAGCTGCAACCAACAGAGCTGATGTTTTGGATAAAGCATTGATGCGTGCGGGTCGTTTTGACAGACAAATATTTGTTGATTTACCAGATGTTCGTGAAAGAAAAGAAATTTTTGATGTTCACCTTGCACCTTTGAAAAAAGTGGAAGGTTTGGATACCGACTTTTTAGCAAAACAAACACCTGGATTTTCAGGAGCTGATATCGCTAATGTATGCAATGAAGCGGCTTTAATTGCTGCAAGACATAATAAAACAGCGGTAGACAAACAAGACTTCCTTGATGCTGTTGATAGAATTGTAGGTGGATTAGAAAAGAAAAACAAAATTGTAACTCCGGAAGAAAAAAGAGCAATTGCTGTTCACGAAGCTGGTCACGCAACCGTAAGTTGGATGCTCGAACACGCAGCACCATTAATAAAAGTAACTATTGTTCCTCGAGGACAAAGCTTAGGTGCAGCTTGGTATTTGCCAGAAGAACGCTTAATTGTTCGTCCTGATCAAATGCTTGATGAAATGTGTGCAACTATGGGAGGAAGAGCTGCAGAAAGAGTCGTTTTTGATAAAATTTCTACAGGCGCTTTGAGTGATTTAGAAAAAGTTACCAAACAAGCTAGAGCCATGGTTACGGTTTATGGATTGAATGAAAAAATTGGTAATATCACTTATTATGACTCGTCAGGGCAAAGTGAATATAACTTTTCAAAACCATATTCAGAGGATACTGCTATGATAATTGACAAAGAAATTTCATTGTTGATTGAAGGTCAATATCAAAGAGCAATTCAAATTCTGAATGAAAATAAAGATAAATTGAACTTATTGGCAGACATTCTAATTGAAAAAGAAGTTATTTTTAAAGACGATTTAGAAACAATCTTTGGAAAAAGAACATTTGACAAGAATTTAAAGGAAGAAACCTCTCTTTAAAATATAATTTTTCACTTTTTTTAAAAAATCTTAATTCAAAAATGCTTTTGAATTAAGATTTTTTTATCTTTGGATGTTTTGTTTAAATAAACTAAATATTTTAATCAATAGTATGAGTCTTTTTAGAAAATTTTTTGGTTCTGGCGAGGAATCCTCGGAAGAGGAAAGCCAAAGTGAATTCAACCGTTCAGCATCTGATTTGTCATTGCCTGTTGATGAAAGATTTACATTTAACTTCAAAAAAAATGGAGGTAAATTTCTTTATTGTGAAAACCTAACTGAAGTTAAAGAGCAATTTGAAAATATATTAGAAGAAAATGATTGGTTTGAATCGGAAGTTTTGTGTTATGATTCAAAACTTTATAGTATGCTAGATGACAATAAACTAACCTACGAAAATCCATCAAATCCTAAATTTTTATTAGCTACTTGCGAAAATTTGATTGCCGAAGAAGGCTCAATATTATTTTCATCAAATCAAATAAAGCAAAAAAAACCAAACGAATTACCTACAAATATAGTTATTTTAGCAACTACTAGTCAAATATTAGAAAGTACTAGTGATGGACTTAGAATGATTAAGAAAAAATACCAAAAAGACTATCCTACAAATATTACCACAATCAAATATTTCGAAAAAGTTAAAGAGGAAGATTTCTTGCACTATGGAAGTTCAGCAAAAAATCTTTATTTATTGCTTTTAGAGGATTTATAAGATGCGGGAAACTCTAATAAGATTAGCTTCTGGAATTATATACGTTGTTCTATTAATTTTAGCATCATCGTATTCTTTAGATAGTTTTTTGATTTTATTCGGATCATTTTTACTAATTGCAGTATATGAATTTTGCTCGCTTTTAAAACTAAATAAAATTTTGCCTTTAATAATTGCAATGGCTAGTTACTCTTTGTTTTCCTATTTTTATGTTAGTGAAATAAATGAAATTTTAATATTAATTGCAACACTTTTTGTTTCTATTAAATGTATTTTCTTTCTATTTAGCGACAAAAAACAAAATTCAGACATATATCAAAAATATGTATATCTAATTGGATATGTCATTTTTCCATTCATATTAATTACCAAAATTCCTTTGGGAGTTCGAGGTTTCAATCCTAAAATTATCATTGGTATTTTTATATTAATTTGGACAAATGACACCTTTGCATACATTGTTGGTAAGTCAATTGGAAGACACAAATTGTTTGAAAAAATTTCACCAAAAAAAACTGTAGAGGGCTTTGTAGGTGGGGTTTTATTTGCAGTTCTTGCGGGTTATATTATTTCAAAATATTACACAGAAAGTACTCCTTTTATTTGGTTAATAATTGCTGTAATAGCAGGAATATTTGGAACAATTGGAGATTTAGTTGAGTCTAAATTCAAGAGAGTTGCTGGAGTAAAAGACAGTGGAAAAATAATGCCTGGCCACGGCGGAATTCTCGACCGATTAGACAGCGTAATATTTGTAGCACCATTTGTATTCTTATTTTATAAGATTTTAAGCTATACTTCTTAACTCAAGAATTTTATTTAATAATCCTACCGTTTCCCTATTTCCACAATTTCCAAATCCTTAATTTTATCGCCATCAATCACAAATCGTAGCATCGTTCGCATTTGGTGAAAACCACTAATTCCAGCTGCGCCCGGATTCATGTGCAACAAATTATTTTTCTTGTCAAAGATAACTTTCAATATATGTGAATGCCCACAAATAAATAATTTAGGAGGATTTGTAGCCATTTCAACCTTCAAATTCGGATTGTATTTCCCCGGATAACTGCCAATATGCGTAATCCAAACATCCACATCTTCACACTTAAATCGGTTGTGCAACGGAAATTCCATTCTCGCTTTATCATCGTCAATATTCCCAAAAACACACCGCAAAGGCTTCAATTTTTTAATAGAATCCGTAACAACCAAATCCCCAATATCGCCCGCATGCCAAACCTCATCAGCAAGATGAACGTATTTCAAAATCGTTTCATCAATGTGACTGTGCGTATCAGAAAGCAAAAGTATTTTTTTCAAAATTGTTTTTTTTTGGAGCTATTTCCAGCTTTTCGCTTCAATCTTTTTGTTTTTGAAAATAAAAACAAAAAGGATTTCCGCTGCAATCTGGGCTAGGATTTTGTGGTAAAATTAAACATTCCAATTCCAATTAAAAAATCAAACTCAACCTTTGTACCTTTAACTATTTGCTTCCAATTCAAATTAACATTTCGTTACAAAATCAAATTAAAAAAATCCTACTTTAATAAGTATCTTTGCAACTTTGAAAACTATCAAACTTTGCGCTACTTCATAAAATTGGCATACAACGGAACAAAATACCACGGTTGGCAAATTCAACCGAATGCTTCGTCTGTACAAGAAACTTTGAACACTGCACTTTCTGTAATTTTAAATTCAGAAATTAATATAATGGGAGCTGGACGAACAGATACAGGCGTTCACGCAAAAGAAATGTTTGCTCATTTTGATTACGAACCTAAATTTGAAACAAAATCTACCGTTCACAAACTCAATTCCTATCTTCCAAAAGACATCGTTATTTTTGAGATTTTTCCTGTCTCTGATGATGCGCACGCCCGTTTTGACGCAAAAAAAAGAACCTACCAATATTACATTTCTCCCTATAAAGATGCTTTTTCACAAGATGGAAGTTGGTATTATCACCAAAATTTAGATCTTGATTTGATGAATCAAGCCGCACAATTACTTTTAAATCATACCGATTTCCAATGTTTTTCAAAGGTAAATACCGATGTAAATACATTCAATTGTATTATTTCTGAAGCCTATTGGATCCAAGAAAATAACCAATTAATTTTCACCATTTCTGCAGATCGCTTTCTTCGGAATATGGTTCGAGCCATTGTGGGAACACTCGTAAATATTGGTTTACACAAAATATCATTACCCGATTTCAATACCATTATAGAAAATAAAAACAGAAACGAAGCAGGATTTTCCGTTCCAGCACAAGGTTTATATCTCACGAAAATAGAATATGATTATGTTTAACGGAATACCAATTTGCAAAATCGTAGTAACAAAAATATGAAAGCTACCGCATTCGACACCACCGTTTTCAAACGGATTTTAGAATATGCCAAACCTTATAAAATGAGGTTCAACGGTGTAATTCTATTTGCAATTTTTTTATCAATATTTGCTGCTTTACGCCCGTATCTATTGAAATTAACCGTTGACGATTACATAAAAACTCACGATAAGAATGGACTATTATGGTATGTGACTTTAATGGGAATTGTCCTTATTCTTGAAGTGCTATCCAACTTTTTCTTCGTTTATTGGGCGAATTGGTTGGGACAAGACATCGTGAAAGATGTTCGTGTAAAACTCTTCAAGCACATGCTAAGTTTCCGAATGAAATATTATGATAATGCGCCAGTTGGTCAGCTTATTACGCGTTCTGTTTCGGATATGGAATCTATTGCTAAAATATTCAGTCAAGGTCTTTTCATGATTGGTAGCGATTTGCTGAAAATGGTAGTGATTCTTGGTTTTATGCTCAAAGAAAACTGGCGATTAACCTGTATTGTTTTTGTAGCAATGCCCATTTTGGTCTACATCACTCGAATATTTCAACGAAAAATGCAAGTTTCCTTCGAAGAAGTGCGAAACCAAATTGCTAACCTTAATACGTTTGTGCAAGAGCGTGTTACGGGAATGAAAATCGTTCAGCTCTTTAATCGAGAAGATATTGAGTTTGAAAAATTCAAAGAAATCAATTCCAAACACAATAAAGCGTGGATAAAAACCATACTTTACAACTCTATCTTTTTCCCAATCGCAGATATTATTTCCTCATTTACGCTTGGTTTTATTGTGCTTTACGGAGGTTTCCAAATTTTAAACGGAGACAATTCAACCTCATTTGGAGATATTTTTTCATACACAATGTTCATCGGAATGTTATTCAATCCTTTGCGTCAAATTGCAGATAAATTTAACGAAATGCAAATGGGAATGATTTCTGCCAATCGTGTTTTTGAAATTTTAGATACCAAAGAACACATCCAAGACATTGGAACAATTGAAGCTCCAATTTTTGAAGGTGACATCGAATTCAAAGGCGTGCGTTTCAGTTATATCGAAAACGAAGAAGTTATAAAAGGAATTAATTTAAAAGTCAAATCAGGTCAAACCATAGCTATTGTCGGTGCTACAGGTGCAGGAAAATCAACGATTATTAACCTACTAAATCGGTTTTACGAAATCAATAGCGGAACTATTTTTGTTGACAATCAAAACATTCACGACTATACTTTGGATTCCCTTCGAAAACAAATCGCAGTCGTTTTGCAAGACGTTTTCCTATTTGCAGATACTATATTAAACAACATTACACTCAATAATCCTGATATTT
>CALPQA020000129.1 GCA_943325595.2 Auritidibacter sp. Marseille-P8566 | reverse complement strand
GTCTCTTTTGTACAAGTCCCAATATTTTTTTGGTGCTACAAAAGGCAAGTGTGGTTTTGAAAATCCAACAGCAAAAAAGAATGGTTTTGTATCCGATTTTAATTTTTCCAAAATCTCTAAAGCTCGGGAAGCATTGGCTCCATCATTGTAAGCATTGTCAGGAACATCCGCAGATTCAACTGATGGCTTTACCAATTTTGAAACATAATCGTCCAATTCTTTATCGGCCAAACCTTTAGCCTCTCCTTCCTTCGTATATTTCAAAGCCAATTCTTTGGTTTCTGGCAATTGATAGGCTCCTAAAACTGGCATTCCCGTTTCTTTAGCGTAATACCGTTCTTCCGTTTTAAAATAATTGTAATAAGGCACACTCCAAGAAGGGGCATCCATTTTTTTGTCAACGCAACGGGAATCATAAATTTTTCCAATTCCTTGTGTTGAATATCCTTGTGTGATTAAATATTGAGGCAGACTCAAAATATCTGGATTGATGTCCCGCATTTTGGTTTTTAAATCCCAAACCTTAGTATAATCAGGACGTTTGCCTGTCATTATGCTTGCTCTAGTTGGTCCGCAAACCGCTTGCTGGCAATAGTTACTCATGAAAACAGTACCCATTTTAGCCAATCGGTCAATGTTTGGAGTTTTGATAAGTGTGTTACCGTAACATCCTAAAATTGGTTTTAAATCATCAATTGCAATGAATAAAATGTTGGGCTTTGTTTTTTGTTGCGCCGAAACTGGCATTAGAAACAAAGCTGTAAAAACGATTGTGGTTAACTTTAGGAAATTGGGGAAGCTTTTCATTTTGATATATTTGTATATAAGATACTATTGTTAGTAAAAGGTTTAATATTATTTTGAGATAGCCAATTTTATTGTTTTTGTATAAGAATTAGAATACAATTGAACGAAGTAAATCCCATTATTTAAATTGGATATATCTATTGCTTTTTCATTGTTTATTATTTCGTTTTTGGAAATAATTTGTTTTTTTACAACTTGCCCGTTGGTGTTTATAATTGTCATATTCACATCAGAAGCACTGTTTTTTGGAAATTGAATGGTAAAATTATTTTTCGCTGGATTTGGAAAAACAAACGCTTTTTCATCTGATAAATCAAATGCATTTACAGAAAGTGACGCTAGATAAGATGGTCCAACTTCAGACAAAGTCAAAGGATGATTTGTAGTTGTTCCTGTTGTAAATTCATCACAACCTACATCTTTTAAGGTAACTATTGAGGGACGCGCTTGCCCGCTGACATCAAACAATAAATTAGGGTCATCATCAATATTAGTAATATCCAAAATTGCAGGATAACTGGCATTGGCATTGTTTACTGGACTACTTGATGACAAACCATAATATCCTTCGGAATTTAAGGCTAAAAAAGAATTTGCACTACTCATTCCGGTTGGAATTGTAATTCCTAAAGTTCCTTGATAATTATTTCCTGCCCATGTAGAACCAGAATTTGCATTCATAAAAATGGAACCTGAATTTTTTTTGAAAATATTATTTGCCCAAGTATTATTAGTAGCTCCAGTTCCACCCAAATCTATATTGCCACAATTGTAAAACGTATTGTGAATAAAATTGATGTTGCTTAGATTAAGTGTCCGAGGCGATGCTGAAGTAGGGGGGATTAAAGGCGCTACATAAACATACTCAATAGCATCTGAAGTACTACCTACACCCGAATTTTCAAAATAATTATTATAGCAGTAGATATTATTGGCTTCTTTAACTCTAATTCCACCAGCATTAATAAAGAAATTACTATAGGCCACATTATTATCTCCGTTTCTAAAACAGAGCATTGCATTTTGTTGGTTTGTAAAAGTGCAATATCGAATCACGTTTTCTTGGCATTTAACAGAAACACTTTCACTGTCTCCTAACCCTGTATTATTAAAATAGCAATATTCAACGATAGTTCGAGATTTATTTAGATATTCAGCTCCCAAACCAATTCTGACCGGTTCATTTCCGTTATCACCCCCAATACCATAGTAATTTTGGAACGAACAATATCTAATTTTGTGATAGCCTATAACCGTCGCCGAAGTTGATATTTGAATGGTACAACCAGTGACGGCGGCAGCGGGTTTTTTTTCTAAATTACAATACGAAATTTCATTGTATTTCGTTCCAGCTTGAATCTCAATATATTTTTTGGCGTAATAATTACTGAAGTTTAAATGCGTTAATTTATTATAATCGCCTGCAACTTTCAGTAAATAATTACTACCTATATCACCCGAAGTGAACTGAAAACCACTAAAAGTGACATAATTACCTGAAATAGTGATGTCGTCATATCCGTTTAAAAAAACATCTCCAAAAGTTTGTGCTTTTACCGTTATGTTATTATTATTAATATTCAATGTAACATTTTGATAGGTTCCATTGGCAAGAATAATAATATCACCAGAATTCGAAATGTTGCAAGCATTTTGCAATGCAGCGATTGAACTTACATTGATTGTTGCGGCATTTAATGTCAATGAAGCAAAGAGGTTTAACAAAATAATACAAATAACTTTGGTCTTGTTATTTCTAATAAAAGTAACTTTTTTATCTGTTTTCATGTTATTTGCTTTTTATAATAAAACTACTTATTGACAATAAACTTAATAGATTTGGTAATTGAATCCACATTAATTTCAGCAAAATAAACACCGTCGCTTAAATCAGAAACATCTAAATTAAATGATAATTTATCTTCCGAAAAAGCAACTATATCCGATTGCTTTTTTATCATTTGACCTTTAATAGTAAAGATAGCAATTTTGCTTTTTGAATTAAATGGTTGGTTGGAATGAATTGTAATTTGTCCTATTGCTGGATTTGGGGTTATTGATATTGTCCTTTTAACTTCTTGAAATTCAAATTGATTGTTAGCCAAAGTATAAAGTCTATCGTTTAATTGTGCTACATACAAACTTGGAATTGCAGAAATAGGTGTTCCTTGCGATTGAATTATGCCAATAGGTTCTGTCGTAGCATCACCTACACCAGTAATAACAGGGGATACACAACCAATTGCCCAATTTATTTCATCTCCAGGAGGATCTTGAATCACCATTCTTGCAGCGTTGCAATTCCAAAACATAATTTGACCTCCAGACCATCCGTGTCCGCTACCCATATCCAATCGGTTTTGCACATCCATGTTTCCATTTCCTGTTAAATTGTCGAATAAAATTCCTGTGGACCAACGATGGTGTGGACCAATATCACTGTTTTGTAACGTTGCCGTTGAATTGTAAAAAACATTGGGACCACAAGTTCTGCTTCCGTTTACATAATCGTGACGACCATTTCTGGTGGTGCAATTCTGAACCAAACTACGTTGCCCGTCAATATCAAAAGAATACCTTCTGCCTCCATCAATAATTGATTTTGCATCTAACATTTTACAACTATCTACAGTAATAAAACTAGCATGAGAATTGATGTGAACTGCAGCATATCCAAAATAATAGGCCTCTATATTTTTGGCCCAAGCATTATAAATATTATCAAATGAAACTGCTTCCCAACCGTGATTTTCATCAGTAGAAGAAGCATATACAGATGAAATTCTCATGTTCTCAATACCACAATTTTTTATTCTATTATCGGTGAATTTAACCAATTCTCCCGTTGAATAAACAGGGTCAATAACGTCCATAATAGGAGCATCCAAAGTAATCACATTGTCATTTATATTGTCAATTTTTCTTTCAGAATCCATATCATAAGCACTTGCAGTCCAATTTACCGCCAAAGGATCAATATTGGACAATAAATTCATTCCTAGTAAATTAATCCAAGCATCATTTGGAATTCGATGTACAAATACTTTATCGCCTCTGGCAAATGTATGACCAGATGCAACGGTGATTTGTTTTTTTCCAATGGCTACATACGCATCAGTAATTGCTTTTCTGGTTGAGCTAGAAGAATTATAAGAGGTTCCTGAAGCGCCTAAAAAGTTAAATAACGTATGCTGAGCCGTTTTAGTAGCTATAAAATTAGTGCCAGATCCATTAAATCCAACGCCTCGAAGTACAATTCCACTTGCCGAAATAGTAACGGCGTCACTTAAATTATAAGTTCCGGCAGTAAATAATATAGTTCCACGAAAACCACTCGCATCTACTGGCATTGCAGCCACTTGGTTAATCGCGTTTTGTACATTGGCTAAATTATCACCTGCAACAGGATTTACAGTTAGTACCACCCCTATTACAGGAATAGGAGCTTCACCATTCATGTAGCCCACAGCACTAAAATCGGGGACTATATTTCCTTTAACATCAGCAGTATAAACTAAACGACCATTGTTCCCCATGGCAACCAAACTTGACGTTTGGGCACTACTCGTTCCTTGTAATGAAACAAAAAGAAGTGTTAAACCTAAAAGAAAATAATGTTTTTTCATTACTACTGAATTTATTAGAAACTATTGTTTCATTTCTTGACTTTTAAAAAAAGCAATCATCTTTGATTTTAACGCTGCAGAAGTTGCAGAATAATTTTTATCGTTTACAACATTTACTTTTTCCAAAGGATCTTTTACATAATCATACAATTCAGATGCATAAACTTGTGACGCACTAAATGGTTGTTTACTGGTGAAATTGTTCATCCAAATGGTATATCGGTATTTATCGGTTCGCAAACTATACCCCATCATTTTAGAATCGGTGTAACCTAATTTGGTCATTTCTGCTTTCTTTAATTTTCGAGGATATTGACTAATTGAGAAATCCTTAACCGAAGCGGTATTTTTCAACATCAATGGTTTTAAACTTTTCCCGTCAAGATTTTTCGGAACGGCAACACCCGCTAAATCACAAATGGTTGGAAACACATCTACGAATTCGGTAAGCGAACTTGTTTTACCTGCTTTAATTCCAGGACCTGCTATTATCAAAGGTGCTCTTGTAGCCTCTTCAAAATTAGTATGTTTATGCCACAAATCATGATCTCCTAAATGCCATCCATGGTCACCCCATAGCACAACAATAGTATTATCAAGGGTTCCCAAAGATTCTAAAGTATTTAATAGAATTCCGACTTGCGCATCCATATAGGAAACTGCTGCATAATACCCATGAATTAACTCTCTTTGTTTTTCTATTTTCAATCCTATTCGAAGTGAATCTGCTGGTAAAGTTGCAAATTCAGGAATATCTAAATAATTGCGTAATTCACCCGATTGGTGGTAGGCGATTAGCGGTCCATTTTTAGAATGTTCTTGAAAAGCGGCAATTGGCATGTCCTCTCTATTGTATAAATCCCAATATTTTTTTGGAGACACAAATGGCAAGTGTGGTCTATGGAAACCAACAGCCATAAAGAATGGTTTGCTTCCTTTTGATAAATCTTCAATTTGTTTTTTTGCTAACAAAGCAATCACACCATCTTCATAAGCAGTATCGGGAACATCCATACATTCCGTTGAAGGTCCTTTGATACTTTTAGGATTTTCATCATTTGATGCCAAATCTTTATTCTGTTTTTTTCTTTCAGCAATTATTTCGGGAGTCATTCTGACTTTGGTTTCTGGCAACTGGTATTGCCCATTAGCAGGTTCACCCAAGTTAGCAGGAAAATCAGATTCTTTCGATTTTAAATAGGGAATACTCCAAGATACCGGGTCTACTCCGCCAATAGCACTCGAAGGATGGTATATTTTTCCAATTCCTGATGTTTCATATCCTTGCGTAATTAAATACTGAGGCAGTGTAACGAGATTTGGATTCACATCTCGCATTTGAGTTGTTAAATTCCAAATTTTAGTAACATCAGGACGCGTCCCTGTCATAATACTAGCACGTGTTGGTCCACAAATTGCTTGTTGACAATAATTTTTGTTAAAAACTGTCGCCATTTTTGCTAGCCTGTCAATGTTTGGCGTTTTCACCAAAGTGTTTCCATAACACCCTAACAATGGTTTTAAATCATCAACTGCGATGAATAAAATATTAGGTTTACTTGTTGGTTTCTTTTGCGCAAAAACAACCGTTGAAATTGCGAGTAGAAATAAAAGTGAGGCCAATTTGAAATAGTAATTTTTCATAAAATGGAGGT
>CALPQA020000128.1 GCA_943325595.2 Auritidibacter sp. Marseille-P8566 | reverse complement strand
TTCTTAAGTCTATCGTTAGTTTCTACATTATCGACTGACTTATCAATTTGCTTTTGTTCTAATTGAGAGGCAAATTGTAAGGCACACATGGCCAAAACATCTTGCTTATCACGAACGGCATAATTTTCTTCAAACTGCTTAATCATAATATCAATCTTCTTAGAAGCACTTCTCAATCCTTCTTCTTGCGACATATCTACCGTTAACGGATAAACTCTGTCTGCAATTGATAATTTAATTTTAAGCTTTTCATCCATAATTTTACTAGTCAGATAACTGTGCGATACAGTAATCAATTTCACGAATTAATGAATTTATTTTTAGCTTTGTATCTCTTTTATTTTCATCACTGCCAAGCAATGAATTCGCCATTTTAAGTGAATTATATTGTGCTTTTAACACTTCAATCGCTTCGGATTGTTTTTTTATAATTGCTGCAGATTCGTTTAATTCGCCCTTTAAAGTATGCGTAGTTTTCTCTAAAGTATCTATTTTACTAAAGAGTTTCCCTATACTATTTTCAAGAGTATCAACTATTTCTGCAATCTCACTCATTATGAAACTAAATCATTACTTAATTTACAAAGTTAGTATTCCTATTTAATTAAAGCACTATTTTCTAAAAAAATTTCCTATTACGGAAGTGAAAATTCATAATATTTTGAGATTTAGTCTGTTATAACTAATATTATTTTTAGATTCTTATCTTTTTTTGTTTTAAATTAGCAAAAACCTTACAAATGAGATTTTACATTTTTTTCCTCTTTATATGCGCCTCGGTTTTTTCGCAAACGTCATATCCAAAAGATTATTTTGGTGCGCCACTGGATATTCCAATTCAGCTTTCAGGGAATTTTGGGGAATTAAGACCCAACCATTTTCACGCAGGATTTGATTATAAAACTCAAAAGAAAGAAGGTTTAAACGTCTTTGCTTCTGCAGATGGCTACGTTTCAAGAATTAAAATCTCCACTTTTGGTTACGGAAAAGCAATTTACATAACACATCCAAATGGCTATACAACGGTTTATGGGCATTTAAAATCTTTGAATTCAGCAATTGAATCCTATTTGAAAACCAACCAATACAAAGAGAAATCCTATGAAATTGATTTGTATTTGAAACCCAATCAATTGCCAATTAAAAAAGGAGAAATTATTGCGTTATCAGGAAATACTGGTGGTTCGGACGGACCTCATTTGCATTTTGAAATTCGGGATTCCCAAACAGAAAAAGTCATCAATCCGCTTTTTTTTGGATTCGATGCTGTCGTTTTAGACACTCAAAAGCCAATTATTACGAATGTTTTGGTTTATCCTTTGGATGAAAATACCGTGATTAACAGATCAAAAAATCCATTTATGCTCAATTTAACGTTGCAAAAAGATGGAAGTTATTTTTCAGATAAACTACTCGCCAATGGAAAATTAGGATTTGGAATAAACACGTTTGATATGACAAATTTATCTTGGGATAGAAATGGCATCTATAAAGCAGAAGTTTTTTTAAATGGGAAAAGTATTTTTGGCTATCAATTTGACACGTATTCATTTGATGAAATGCGCTATGTAAATGCACTAATTGATTATCCAAGATATAAAAATATGGGGCAGAGGGTTCAAAAATTATTCATGAAAACTCCATTTCCACTAAGTATAATTAATCCTCATGAAGAAAATGGCGTAATAAATGTTTCTCAAAACACCAATCAAATTTGCCGAATTGAAGTGTCTGATTTTAATAATAATAAGACCTTAATAACAATTCCAATTGAAAATGTAATGGAAACGCCTTTGGATACTTTGAAAGTAAAAAAGACGAAATATTTTATTAGAACCAATAAAGAATACAATTTTGAAAAAGGGAATTGGTCTTTTTATATTCCAAAAGGTACTTTTTATGATGATTTTTATCTGAATTTTGAAGAAAAAGAAAATGCTTTGTTATTAGAAAATGAAATCATTCCGGTTCATTCCAATTTTGTAGTTTCAGTGATTGATTCAATTTCTCCTCAAAAAGACAAAGAAAAAATGTTTATTGGTTCAATTCAAGACAATAAAACAAACTATAGTTATACCAAATTAAAAGAAAACACGTTTACAACCTATACAAAAAATTGGGGCAAATTTGTTTTGGTAAAAGACACGATAGCACCAACTGTAAAAATTAACAAAAACATTGAAGGTAAATGGATTAGCGACAAAAAAACGCTTGAATTTACAATAAAAGATGAGTTGTCAGGAATAAAATCCTATGATGGTTATTTGAATGGAAATTGGATTTTATTTGAATACGATTACAAAACAAAAAAAATGATTCATAATTTCGATGATGGAATTGTGTCTGAAGGAAAGAATGAGTTAAAAGTTGTTGTAACGGATAATGTTGGAAATTCTACTATCTTTGAAACGCAATTTTTTAGAAGTCAAATCAAAAAATAAAAGCTCTTGAAAGTCAAATATCTATTAATTATTGTTTTATTTTTATTTGTTGGAAGTACTGTTTTTGCTCAATATGCAAGAGTAAAAGGAATTATTTTAGACGAAAATAACAATCTAGTTGAAAACGTAAATATTGCCTACGAAACGAAATCAACTGTTACGAATTCCAATGGATTTTATTCGTTGACAGTTCCTGCAAATAAAAAAATCACTCTTGTTTTTACTCACGTTTCTCTAAAGAAAACAACGGCAATTTTAGAATTAAAACCCAATGAAGATTTTGAGTTTAATGTAACGATGAACGAGAAAGCCGAGCAAATGGGTGAGGTCATTGTTACTGCAAATAACAGAAAACGAGTCCAAGGAATTACCACAATCGAACCTGAAGTTATCAGAAGAATTCCGGGTGCCAATGCTGGAATCGAGAATATTTTGAAAACATTGCCCGGCGTTTATTCTAATAACGAATTGAGTACCCAATATGCGGTTCGTGGTGGTAATTACGACGAAAATTTAGTTTATGTAAATGAAGTTGAAGTCTATAGACCATTCTTAGTTCGTTCGGGACAACAAGAAGGATTAAGTTTTACCAATACCGATTTGGTTCAGAATGTTGATTTCTCGGCAGGTGGTTTTCAAGCAAAATATGGTGACAAATTATCATCTGTTTTAGATATTACGTATCGCCGTCCAACTAAATTTGGAATTGCCGCCGAAGGAAGTCTTTTAGGTGGAAGTTTGGCTGTTGATGCCGTTTCCAAAAATCAAAAATGGTCTGCAATTACATGTGTTCGTTATAGAAACAATAGCTTGTTGGTAAACAGCCAGCAAACTGAAACCAATTTCAAACCTACATTTGCAGATGTTCAAACTAACGTTATTTATAATGCTTCAACCAAATGGCAATGGAGTTTTCTAGGGAATATTTCTCAAAATAAATACAACTACCAGCCCTTGTCAAGACAAACTAATTTTGGAACAATAGATGAACCAATTGCCTTGCAAGTTTATTATGAAGGGCAAGAAAAAGACAAATACGATACTTATTTCGGAGCATTTAAAACTACTTTTAAAGCAAATGATGCTTTCACTTTAAAATTTATTACGTCGGCTTATCATACATTAGAACAAGAATATTTTGATATTTATGCAGGATATTATTTGGGAGAAGTAGATAGTAATATTGGTTCTGAAACCTTTGGAGGCGTC
The DNA here is from genome assembly GCA_943325595.2 of Auritidibacter sp. Marseille-P8566. Next base: position 2,491 of record CALPQA020000128.1, on the reverse strand, counting down.
ACTTTTAGCCGCGCTATTGGAACACAATTGAATCACGCTCGTAATGATTTGGATGCTTTAATTGTAAATGCCGAAGTGAAAGGTTTTCATGATTTGAAAAAAAATCAAATCGAATGGGGCTTCAAATATACTCGTGAAGATATTCGGGATAGAATAGTAGAATGGGAAGTAATTGATTCAGCAGGATTTTCACTAAATCCACCGATTGTTTTGCCCATAAACCAACAGCCGTATCATCCTTATATTGGTCCTCTAGTGCCTTATCAAAATGTACGGGCTTTAAATTTTGCAACAGTTGACCGATTTTCGGGGTATGCACAATTGAATAGAAAAACGAAATTGGGGAATCACGATATTTGGTTGAATTTAGGAGCGAGACTGCACCAATGGAAAGTTTCTAGCCAAACTTTGGAAGGTAAAAGTCAAATGGAATTCAGTCCAAGAGCGCAATTTGCAATCAAACCGGATTGGGAAAAAGACATGGTTTTTAGATTTTCAACAGGTTTATACGTGCAGCCACCTTCGTATCGAGAATTGCGAGATTCTACAGGAACGGTACTTCCGAATGTAAAAGCGCAAAAATCAATACATTTTGTACTGAGTAATGATTACAGTTTCAAAATGTGGAATCGCCCTTTTAAGTTGGTTACAGAAGCCTATTATAAGATTCTAAATGATGTCAATCCTTATACTTTAGACAATGTTAGAATTCGGTATGAAGCTAATAACAATGCGAAAGCGTATGCACAAGGACTTGATTTGCGTTTGAATGGGGAATTTGTTCCCGGAACTGAATCTTGGTTTAGTTTCGGATATTTGAAGACAGAAGAAAATATTGATAACAAAGGATACATTCCAAGACCTACGGATCAAAGATTGAAATTTGGTATCTTATTTCAGGATTATATGCCGAACCTTCCAAGTGTAAAATTGTATCTGAATTTGGTTTATAATACGGGACTTCCTGGAGGATCGCCTTCCTATGCAGATCCTTATGTTTACCAAACACGTATGAGAGATTACCGTCGTGCGGATGTTGGTTTCTTTAAAGTTTTCACGGATAACAACAAAAATTTACCAAACGGACATTGGCTTAAGAAATTCAAAGATTTGTCTGCGGGATTAGAAATTTTCAATTTATTCAATAATTTGAACGCCATTACCAATACTTGGGTTCGGGATGTTTACACCAAAAATCAATATGGTATTCCAAATTTCATGACCACAAGGGTTTTCAATTTTAAGATAACGGCAAGATTATAATCTAAATTAAAATATCACTTTCTAAATCTGATTTTTCAATAGTAAAATCGAATCCAAGTCTTTGAACCAATTCAATTACTAGATTTTTATACCAGTTTTCCGATTTGGGATGGATATATATCTTCTCGATTAATTGGTTAATATCAACATCGATTTTCAATCCGTTATCAATTTTTAATTGAAATTCTGTAACGTCAGAAATAATTCGGATTTCTCTTTCGTATTGGAAACTTTTTCGTTTGAATAAAAAAGGGAAAAAGGTGTTATCGAAGGGAATATATTCTTTTTTGTAGTCGATATAATTCACTTCGCCAATATGTTGATTGTAAGTTGTATCTGCTTTTAAAGCTTCCTGAATTCGTCCCAATGTAGATTGAATGGCCAATCCTTCACTTTTTTGTGTAAAAATCTGCCACATGGCAAATGATTCATATTCATTGATGTGCCAGCTACTAATCACGACATTCTCCCGGTGTGATTTGTAATAATCTAAAAAAGCAGGATTGTTGATGGACAATTTCCGAATTTCTTCAAAGGTAGGTTCACTAAAAGTGCCTTCGTATTGGTCCTCAAATTTGTCTGAACGCGATAGGAATAATTTTCTGTAAAGTAGTAAATCGACAAATTTTGACAAGTCTAAATACTTCCAAACGATAGTGTCTGGATCTTCAGGAATCTTGATATTTTTGTCGTTGATAAACATTTATTTAAGATTTAACTATAGGATGTATCACTCAAAACTCTGCATTGTAACCAATTTATTGTAGGTGCCGTTTAAAGCAATTAATTCATCGTGTGTGCCTTGTTCTACAATTTCGCCTTTATGTAAAACCACAATTTTATCTGCTTTTTGAATGGTAGAAAGGCGGTGTGCAATTACAATTGAAGTCCTATTTTGCATCATGTTTTCTAAAGCAACTTGTACAAATTTCTCACTTTCTGTATCCAATGCTGAAGTAGCTTCGTCCAAAATCATGATTGGTGGATTTTTCAAAACAGCACGTGCAATTGACAATCGTTGTTTTTGACCGCCAGAAAGTTTGTTTCCGCTGTCGCCAATATTGGTGTAAATGCCTTTCGGTAAGTCTTTTACAAATTCATAGGCATTGGCAATTTTTAAAGCAGCTATGATTTCTTCATCCGTAGCGTCTAATTTACCTAACGAAATATTTGCTTTTATAGTATCATTAAATAAGATACTGTCTTGCGTTACCAATCCCATTAAACC
>CALPQA020000127.1 GCA_943325595.2 Auritidibacter sp. Marseille-P8566 | reverse complement strand
GTTCACTCTAAATTTGGTGAAGCCAGTTCAAAAGTGGTTATCGAAGAATTTTTGGACGGAATAGAATTGAGCTGTTTTGTTTTGACAGATGGTAAAAATTATAAGATTTTACCTACAGCAAAAGATTACAAACGAATTGGTGAAGGCGACACAGGATTGAATACAGGCGGAATGGGTGCTGTTTCTCCAGTTCCTTTTGCAGATGCTGTTTTATTAGAAAAAATTGAAAGCAGGATTGTTAAACCTACAATTGAAGGTTTGCAAAAAGACGGAATTCAATACAAAGGCTTTGTTTTTATTGGTTTAATCAATGTAAAGGGCGAACCAATCGTGATAGAATACAACGTGAGAATGGGCGATCCTGAAACGGAAGTTGTAATTCCAAGGTTAAAATCTGATTTAGTGGAATTATTTTTGGCTGTAGCCAATGAAAAACTCGACGAAAAAACACTTGAAATAGATAGTCAAAGCGCAGCAACAATCATGGTGGTTTCGGGAGGTTACCCTGAAGAATATGTGAATGGGAAAGTGATTTCTGGAATTGAAAATGTTTCCGATTCTATCGTTTTTCATGCGGGAACAAAAACAGATAATGGCAAAGTTATTAGTAATGGCGGTAGAGTTTTGGCAGTAACGTCATTGGGAACTAATTTTGAAGAAGCTATAAAAAAATCGTATCAAAACATAGACAAGCTACATTTTGATACGATGTATTTTAGAAAAGATATTGGTTTCGATCTTTAATCTTTAAATATTATTTAAAGAAAGAATGTGCCGTTGTATCTTGATATTCGTCATTATTGTCTTTGTGTAATTTCAATTGTTTAATCCAATAAACCATTGCAGAAGCACAAATGATCACGAAAATCCAGTTTACAGTATTGGCAGCAAACCAATGTTGTAACTCTAATTTTCTTAAAAAATTCTGTGGAATGAAAAAAATGTTTTCAAACAACCATTGTATTCCTTCAAAAAATGCTTTCATCTTTGTACAAGTATTATATTTACATTTACAAAAGTATAAAATATCCTTATGATAACAAGTCTTTTTAAGAAATCTACACCAATAAATTTTGCATTTATTTTTTTAATGCTACTGTTTTTCTTTGGTGTGTACCAATTTCACCAAGTTGGAACTACTTTTTCGCTAGGTTTTATCGTCAAAAAAGCAATAATTATTGTTGCTATTTTAGCTTCTTTTTTCACAGCAAATTTTATCATAAAAAAGAACGGATTGAGTAAAGACAGTGCTTTCATGATTTTATTTTACTTGCTAACCCTTCTTTTCTTTCCTTCTGTTTTGAACAATTCAGACCTAATTGTTTCTAATTTTTTCATCCTCTTAGCACTCAGAAGGCTCATTTCTTTGCAATCACCAAAATTCACTAAAGAAAAAATATTTGACGCCTCTTTATGGGTTTTTGTGGCTTCTATTTTTCATTTTTGGAGTATTTTATTTATAATTTTGGTTTTTATCGCGATTCTTTTTCACACGGCTAGAGATTATCGAACTTGGTTTTTGCCGTTTATCGCTTTTTTTATCGCAATTGTGATTTTTGTTTTTGTAGACTTAGTTTTCGATAAAGAGATACTACCCAATCTAATTGCAAACGCTTCGAGCAATTTTGAAATCACGTATTTTTCGAATAATTATCAAAATTTTGCGCTATCATTGTTTGGAACAATTTCACTCTATTTTTTAGCCTACACAGTAATAACAATTTCGAATAGACCTATTATTCTTCATTCTTCTTACAAAAAAATCATTGCTGCTTTTTTTATTGGAATTGCTGTTTTTTTAGTTTCTCCAAACAAAAGCAACGACATTTTAATTTTCACTTTTGCACCATTGGCTTTCATGATTACACTTTTCACCGAAACGCCACAGTCTAAATTAAAAAGAGAAATTTCAGTTTCAATTATTATTTTGTCTAGCTTATTTGCGTTTTTCTCTCAATTATAATTTATTTCCAAAAGCCAAATCCCCCGCATCTCCAAGCCCAGGAACGATGTAGTTATTGTCGTTAAGTTTTTCGTCAATGGAAGCAATCCAAAGGTGGCAATAGTCTGGCAATAGCGCTTCAAGATGCGCAATTCCTTCTGGCGCTGCAATAACGACTGCAATGTGAATTTCTTTTGGTGTTCCGCGTTCCATTAATTTGTTAAAAACAGCAACAATGGATTGTCCTGTGGCAAGCATCGGATCTATCAAAATTAAATTGGCGTTATTAATGTCAGCAACTGCTTGGTATTCGACCAAAATATCAAAATAGGCATCGTTGTTCGGGTGGTGTCTGTAAGCAGATATGAAACCGTTTTCGGCAGCATCAAAATAATTTAAAAATCCATTGTGCAATGTCAATCCTGCTCTCAAAATTGAACACAAAACCAGATTCTCACTAATTTCTACAGTGTTTTTTATTCCAAGAGGCGTTTGAATAGCACTTTTTTTATAATGCAGTTCTTTACTCAATTCATACGCCATAATTTCGCCAATACGCTCAATATTTCTTCTGAAGCGCATTCGGTCGTTGTGAACATTTATATCCCTAATTTGCCCAAGAAAATGATTCAGCACACTGTTTTTTTCTGATAAATGATGAATTTTCATAAAAATAGGTATAAAGTTTAAGTTTAAAGTTTCAGCGTTAAAAGTATAAAAAGTATCTTTGCTTTTTAATATGTAAAGATATGTTTTCAAAATTAGCTTATTCCGTATTTGAACAAAGTATTCAAGATTATCATCTTTTTGATAATGTAGACCAACCGATTAACAATCCTTTTCCGAAAGATAAATTTGAGCATTTGTTGTATCATAAAAATTGGATTGACACGGTGCAATGGCATTTTGAGGACATCATCCGTGACCCAAATATTGATCCTGTTGCAGCGCTAACTTTGAAAAGAAGAATCGATGCTTCAAATCAAGAACGTACTGATATGGTGGAATATATCGACAGTTATTTTCTACAAAAATTCAGTCATGTTAATGTTAAAGAATCGGCAAAAATCAATTCTGAAAGTCCTGCTTGGGCCTTTGATAGATTATCGATTTTAGCATTAAAAATTTATCATATGAATGAAGAAGTCATTAGAGAAGGGGCTTCACAGGATCATCGTGATAAATGTCAAGCAAAGTTAAACATCCTTTTAGAGCAAAGAACCGATCTTTCTTCTGCCATTGATGATTTATTAAATGACATTGAAAGTGGCGAGAAATTCATGAAAGTTTACAAACAAATGAAAATGTACAATGACGATGATTTGAATCCAGTTTTATATCAGAATAAAAAATAATTGACGAGTTAAATTGTCAAAAAAAATAAAACATATAGCCGTCATGAGACTTTCTGCAATGGGAGATGTCGCCATGACGGTTCCTATTTTAAGGGCTTTTGTGTTGCAGTTCCCGGACATAAAAATCACCGTAATTTCAAGTCTGTTCTTCAAGCCTTTTTTTGATGAAATCCCAAATGTTACTTTTTTTGCTTTCGATAAAAAAGACAAACACAAGGGTTTTTTAGGATTATTTCGTTTGTTCCTAGAATTAAGAAAACGAGATATTGATGCCTTTGCCGACTTGCATAACGTTTTGCGTTCTAAAGTAATCCGAGTATTATTTGCCTTGAGTGGAAAAAAAGTAGCTAAAACGGATAAAGGCAGAGCCGAAAAAAAAGAAGTTACTCGTTCCGAAAATAAAATTTTCAGGCAACTCCCAACAGTTTTTGAAAGACATACAAAAGTTTTTCAGGCGCTTGGATTTTCATTGGATTTATCGAATCCTACTTTTCCTGATAAGAAAAATTTGGATTCAGAAACAGTGGCGATTGTGGGTGAAAAAACCTCAAATTGGATTGGGATTGCGCCTTTTGCTCAACACGATTCCAAAGTATATCCACAGGATTTAATACAAGAAGTAATTGACGAATTGGCTAAAAATTACAATAATAAAATCTTCCTTTTTGGCGGTGGAAAAAAAGAAATTGAAGTTTTAAATTTGCTTTCAAAAGGCAAAGAAAACGTAGTTTCAATAGCAGGAAAACTAAAATTTAGTCAAGAACTCCAACTGATTAGTAATTTAGATACAATGCTGACTATGGATTCTGGAAATGCACATATTGCTGCAATGTTAGGCATAAAAACCATCACGCTTTGGGGCTCCACCCACCCGTTTTTAGGATTTTCAGCATTCAATCAACCTATGGAAAACGCGTTGGTTTCTGATAGAAATTTATATCCAAAACTCCCAACTTCGGTTTATGGAAATAAAAAAGTGGAAGGATATGAAGACGCAATGCGAACGATTTTACCAAAACAAGTAATTGAAAAAATAGTTCAATGACAATAAGAATTGCAATATCAATATCAATTTCAAAAATCAATTTCAATTAAAACTGAATCTATTGATTACTAATAATCTGAATTCTAAACACTTTTTTAAACATCATCATAATCTACATAAATCGTCTCGGAAGTTGGATGCGCTTGGCATGTCAAAACCAAACCATCAGCGATTTCTTTGTCTGTAAGAATAGCATTTTTCTTCATTTCTGCAGTTCCCGAAGTAATTCTCGCCAAACAACTGCTGCAAATTCCGCCTTGGCAAGAATAGGGAGCATCAATGCCTTGTTTCAATGCCGCTTCTAGAATAGTTTGTTTTTGCGACATTTCGAAAGTCGTTTCTTCGTCGTCAACCAAAACCGTGATTTTAGAATGACCGCCTAACGATTCTTGAATTTTATTTTCAGTTGAAGTTGTCGAAAACAATTCAAATTTTATATTTTTTTCGGGCACGTTATGTTCTTTTAAAACTGCCGAAACTGTATTGATCATTTCTTCGGGACCGCACAAATAGAATTTCTCAAAGGTCAATTCCTTATGTTTGTTATTCAAGACAAAATTCACAGTCGATTTTTCAACTCTACCGAAAAGTTCGTTTTCAACCTTCGCTTGTGTATAGGAATAATGCACAAAAAAGCGTCCTACATATTGCGATTGCAAATCGTGTAATTCTTGGTAAAAAATAGTTTCTTCGGGTGTTTTATTTCCGTAAACCAAAACAAAAGTGCTTTTAGGTTCGCCTGTCAAAACGCTTTTTGCGATAGATAAAACAGGCGTAATTCCACTACCAGCCACAAAAGCCGCATAATTTCTTTGACGATCTGCTTGTGGTTCAAACGTGAATTTTCCTTCTGGGCTTCCAACTTCTAGTGTGTCGCCCGCTTTCAATTTTGCGTTTGCAAATTGGGAGAACAGACCGTTTTTCACAGCTTTTACAGCAATTCTCAATTCGCCACTTTCAGGTGCAGAACAAATAGAATAGGCGCGGCGAATTTCTTCTCCGTCCAAGGTTAATTTCAAGTTGATGTACTGTCCGGCAACAAATTTGTAGTTGGATTGCAATTCTGCGGGAACATTAAAAAGGATTGAAACGGCGTCTTTAGTTTCGCGTTTTACCTCTTTAATATTCAATTTATAAAATGATGACATTGTTTTCTTTTTTGCAAAGATACTAAATGGATTAGGTTTCTAAAAGTGAATGCGTTTGAAATTTTGTATACCTAAATGTATTATGTATAAGAAACTTATGTATATTTGCTTTTTAAAATGAGATTGCTTCGTGTCTCACAATAACAAAAAAATGAAAAATTCACAATTGTACAAAGGAAGTTTAAACACCATTATTATGAAATTGCTGGAGGAAAACGGCAAAATGTATGGTTATGAAATCACTCAAAAGGTAAAAGCGATTACGCTTGGAGAACTTCAAATTACGGAAGGCGCTTTGTATCCCGCTTTACATAAATTAGAATCCGAAGGTTTGCTTGATGTTGAGGTTGAAAAAGTAGACAACCGCCTCAGAAAATATTACAAACTCACCGAATCAGGAACCAAAGAAACCGTAAATCGTTTGGCGGAATTGGAGGATTTTATTAGAAATATGCAAAGTTTAGTTCAACCAAAATTAGAATTTTAATTATGAAATTAACACCCGAACAAATCCTATTTATAGACACTTTTTTAATTAAAAACGAAGTGATTTATGTAGATATCCGTCAGGAAATGCTAGACCATATTGCTTTGGCTTTAGAAGAAAAAATGGAAGTCGAAAACCAAGATTTTTACGATGCTTTTAAAGGTTTTATGGAGCAACATAAAAAAGAAATT
>CALPQA020000126.1 GCA_943325595.2 Auritidibacter sp. Marseille-P8566 | reverse complement strand
TGAAGTGCTAAAGGACTGTTCGTTAGATTTATTAATACTAATATTTGAAATGGAAACTGTATAGTTTTTAAAACTTAAATCATTAATATTCATGGTGTAATACCCATCCGTGGTTCCAATAAGGTATCCGTAATTTGAAAGTTGGGTTATGTTTTCAAAGCCTAACATTGAATTTGTTAAAGACGATGGAATAGGAATAGTATTTTGTTTTAAATCGGAACTTAATTTACTTAAAGTAAAATAATGGATGTAGTTTTTAGAAAACAACCAAATTTTATTGGACTTGTCAACAATCATTTTCCCAGATGTATATTCATCTTTTTCAAAAACAGAACTTAAAAATTTATCTTTTTCAAATTGCTTTGTTTTGTTATTTAGCCTGAAAATTCCATCTTTATAGGCATAATAAATTACATTATTAAACTTAACTAAACTTGCATTTTTCCCTTTTGCGGGTGACGAATACGTTTTAAAATTATTAACTTTCACTAATTTATTATCCAATTGAATTCTAAAAACCCCTTTGTATTCATGGCTTACGTATACTTCCAAAGCATTGGTAACTTCAAAATATCGGGAAGAATAATCAAATCCTGCAATTTTATTTTTAAAAACCCACTTGTTATTAACTTTTTCCAACACCGAAATTCCATAATAATTTCCTTGTAATACTATGTTTTTATGATTTGGAACCGTTGAAAATTTCCAAGTTCCTGATTGAGAAAAAATAGGTGTTGCATTTCCATTTTCAATAACAAAAGTCCCAGAATCGTGACCACAAAAAACGGTTCCTTCGTTTTCAAACAAAGACCAAACTTGCCCCTTTGTACCATTTACAAATTGGAATTCCTCATTGGACCCTAAATTTTTATAAAATAAGCCTTGATTTGTTCCTATGTATAATTTTCCGTTATGTGAAATTGAAGTATAAACCGTTCCTAACATTCCCGTATCATCAGAATAGCTTCTTACTGGAGATTGAATATTTATGCAATTGATTCCGTTATCTAAGCCTATCCATAAATTTTTATCAGAATCTTCAAATAAAGATAATATTGTATTATTACTCAATCCTCTGTTTTGGGTAATGTGGTATTTTATTTTTCCTTCTTTTGATAAAATATAAATACCGTTAGAAACTGTACCAATAGCAAAACTACCATCTGATAATATCTGACTGCTATATATCGTACTTGACGCAATTGCCGTATCAATATCCGATGAAAATTTTGTAACATTTTCACCTATTAACCTATAAATTCCATTCGATTGTGTTTGAATCAGTAATCCTTCGTTAATAGGAAATATAGAAACAATTCTATTGCTTTGCAAAACTGGATTGTTTGAAATGAGTTTACTTTTACCATTTTCAATTTCATACAGTCCTTCATTTATCGTTTGGAAGTAAATAGAATTATTTGTCCTAAACGATTTCACAATGCCATTTTTAGGGGTTATAATATTAAATTTTCCTGATTTAGAATCGTAAATAAATATTTTATTTAGAGATTGAAATATTATCCATTGATCATAATTTAAAATATTCCAAAATTGTTCGTCGTCTTGAATCTTACTTTTTATAGCTTTACTAAGTGAGGTATATTTTAATTGTCCATTTGATTGCCTAGCCCAAAAACCAAATTCCATGTAACAACCAGTATAAATTCTATTATCTACAACTTTAACCGAACGAATAATCGTTTCATTTGGAGATGGATATAAAGCCCAATTTGAGCCATTAAATTCAAGGAGCCCTTCATTATTTGCAAAAAAAATGTAATTATTTTTATCTTGAGAAATCATCCAATTTTGATTTCCAGCACCATAAGTAGTTGAATTATATTTAACTATGGGCGGTAATTCTTGAGAGTAACTCATAGAAACCGAAAGTAATACTGTAATGACAAAAAGTAATAATGGTTTGATTTTAAGCATAGGATTTTAAAAAGTGATAAAACGATTATAAAGATATATAAAAGTATTAAAAAAGACAAAAAAATAGATATAAAGCAAAAAAAACACGTTCTTCTCAGAACGTGTTTTTATAATTATAAAGCAAAAACTAAGTTTATTTTTTTACAATTCTTGAAGTTGATGTAACACCTCCAATAACTGCTTTTACAACATAAACTCCAGTTTGAAGATTAGAAATATCTAACGAAACTGTGTTAGCGTTAAATTTGTTAGTTAGCACTTCTTGACCCAAAACGTTGAATAAAGAAACACTTTCTACAGTATCATTAGCTTCGATTGTGAAAAGTGAAGCTGTTGGATTTGGATACATTTTAACTTTTGATGAAGTAAAGTCTTTAACCTCTAAACTGCTACTTGTAAAATAAACATTATCAATATAAACGATACTTGGAACACCAGGAACAACACCATTTACATCAAATTTAAATTGAAACCAAGTTACAGGATTAAATCCTAAATTCGTAAAATAAGACATTGGAATATTAACGCTTTTCCAAGTGTTTAATACAATGGCTTGGCTAGTAGGTAGAACGTAATCCTTTTCTCCTGTACTAGAAATAAGTACTAGTTTGAATGTTGAAGCATTTGTTGTAAAATAATCAAAATGAACAAATTGCATAGCAGAAACATCAGTTGCAGTATAACCAGCACCATATCCACCCAATTCAAAATTATATTTAAGTGCTTTATTTACACCTGTAGTTGGATCAAGATCTGGCTCTCCTGCAAGGTTATTTGCTCCAAAATCATACTGCCAAGTATTAGGATATGATTCCCCATACATACTAATAACTTGAGCTGCAGGTAATGTAGGAACTGGTGCGGCTTGAGGTGAAACAGATAAAACTGATGTAATACTACCTGCTAAATAAGGTGCAGATGCTGCTTGATTTGCAGTTATTGTTGACGTACCAACACCTACTACAGTTACAGTGCTTCCTGAAACTGTGGCAACACTAGTATTACTACTTGTGTAAGTAAAAGCACCCGGGCTATTACTTGTTGGAGCAGTTAAAGCAAAAGGAGCATCGCCTAAAGATTTAGCAGGAACAGAAAAACCTGTTATAACTGGAGTTCCAGCTGGAGCAGCAGGTTTCCAATAATAAACATTATCTACATAAACTGTACTAACTCCATTTGGCCAAACATAAGTTCCTGATTCAATTTTGAAACCAGTTGCCGCAGTCATTGAACCAGTACCAAAATCAGTTAAAGGAATATCGAAACTATTCCATTGATTTGCGATTAATGTTTTTGTCACATTTGGCTCACCTGCAATTAAAAGGTAAATCTTAATTGAAGTTTCATCACTTGTCCATACATCAAAATGTGCAGTTGTCATTGTTGACAAATTAAGTGTAGCAGGCGTTATTGTTTGAATACCTTCATATCCAAAAGAAGTTAACCTAGCTGTCGAATTACCTGCAATTTGTACTTCAGTAAAAGTAGTTGTTTGACCCCAACTAGGATGCCAAGAAGCACCATTAGTATATGCATTACTATATAAAGAAATTACATCTGAGACATTTCTTGTAGGAGTTGGAGCAGCAACAGTTGGAGCTGGAACTGTAGGCGGAGCAACATTAGTTCCTCCAGCAATGTCATCAATAAGGTAGGTACCCGTTTGAGTATTATTAAAATCAGTGAAAATTACTATTTTAGAATAGTTACCTAAACCAGCACCAAAATTAACAGAAATGTTTTGCCAAGCAGAACCAGTTGTTGTAAAAGGAAGTTCCGTTGTAGCAGGACCAGAGATACCTCCTTCAAACTTCAATAAATGACTTCCAGTAGTAGACCCAGTAGCTGGCTTAATTCTAAAAGTTATTGTATTGTTGTTGTCGTCTGCAAGATTAATGTTTTGCACAAGTACTTTTTGAGCATTGTCATAAAGAGCACCACCACCAACAACTTGCATTACAGCATTTCCAGCATCTGTTGTTAAAGATGTAACACAAGCGTCTCCAGTAAATAATTGGTTTGCTGTGCTGAAATCAAATGGAAATGATTGCGAAAATCCCAATGAACTAATCAAAAGGAAAATAAAAGTAATTTTTTTCATATTGTTTTTTATAAAAAGTTATTAGTCAAATATAGTTTGTTGTTTTTTAAATGGCAAAAATGTAACTATATAAAAACTATACAGCATTAAAATAAAAAAAAAGAACTTAATTGTCATTGTTTAAAGGGGTTTACAAAATTGTTACCCCTAAATAAAAACACATTAATTATCATAGTCAATTCAAAATGTTGTGGTAATGTAAAGTAATACTATTACGTTTTCGTAAAATAGCAATGAAGATGCGACAATTAATACGCCAAAAAAAGCTTTACAAACATGGAATTTAATAAAAATGAATTGTGTAAAAATTAATATACTATATTAAAATATCTTTAAAAAGAATCAAAATTTAATAACATATTAGCAGTTTAACTTTTTTGCAACTTTCTCAAGTGATAATTAATTATCTTTGCATTCAATCAAAAAATGCTATGATTAAAACAGATATTTCTAAACTCGAACCGAAGAAAAACATTATCATTAAAGGAGCTCAAGTACACAACTTGAAAAACCTTGATGTTGCTATCCCGCGTAATAAACTTGTAGTTATTACGGGCTTGTCAGGTTCTGGAAAATCAAGTTTGGCTTTTGATACTTTATATGCCGAAGGACAACGACGCTATGTGGAAAGTTTATCTTCCTATGCTAGACAATTTTTAGGAAGATTAGACAAACCTAAGGTAGAATATATCAAAGGTATCGCACCTGCAATTGCTATTGAACAGAAAGTGAACACTACAAATGCGCGCTCAACTGTTGGAACTTCTACCGAGATATATGACTATTTAAAACTATTATTTGCAAGAATTGGTAAAACCTATTCCCCAATTTCGGGATTGGAAGTAAAGAAAAATACAGTTACCGATGTTATTAATACCGTAAAATCGTTAGAAATTGATAGTAAATGGCTTCTTCTGGCTCCTATTCATTTGGAAAAAGGAAGAGCTTTAGAAGATAAATTAAAAGCACTGTTACAACAAGGATTTGCAAGGATTTTGATTGATAACGAAATGGTCCGTTTGGACGAAATAGATGGACATACTTTAGATAATAAAGATGTTTTACTGATTATTGACCGGATAGTGATTAAAGAGGAGGAAGATTTCTTCAACCGTCTTGCTGATGCCGTGCAAACTGCATTTTACGAAGGTAAAGGAATCAGTTATTTACAAGAAATAGCTACTAATAAACGCTTTTCGTATAGTAATAATTTTGAATTAGATGGTATCTCATTTTTAGAACCTAACGTTCATCTGTTCAGTTTTAATAATCCATACGGTGCTTGCCCTGTTTGCGAAGGTTATGGGAGCGTAATTGGAATTGATGAAGAATTAGTTATTCCAAATACCGCATTGTCTGTTTATGAAAATGCAGTTTTCGCTTGGAGAGGCGAAAGTATGGGCTGGTATCGAGACGAATTGGTTAACAATGCCTATAAATTTGATTTTCCAATTCACAAACCCTATTTTCAGTTGTCTGATGCTGATAAAACTGTTCTTTGGAGTGGAAACAAATATTTTACTGGCTTGAATCCTTTTTTTAAGGAATTGGAAGAAAAAAACTATAAAATTCAAAATAGAGTAATGCTTTCCAGATATCGTGGAAAAACAAAATGTTATTCTTGCAAAGGAAAAAGACTCAGAATTGAAGCTTCCTATGTGAAAATTGGCGAAAAAACGGTATCCGATTTAGTGGATTTATCAATCAAAAAGTTAGTTGCTTTTTTTGAAAAATTAGAATTAAATGATTTTGATCAACAAGTTGCCAAACGTCTTTTGTTAGAAATTAACAGCCGATTGAAATTTTTGGTCGATGTGGGATTGGATTATTTAACGTTAAATAGAAATTCTGCTACATTATCAGGAGGGGAATCGCAACGTATTAATTTAGCAACTTCTTTAGGAAGTAGTTTAGTAGGTTCCATGTATATTTTGGACGAACCAAGTATCGGTTTACACCCAAAAGATACCGAAAGATTAATAAAAGTATTGCTTTCGCTCCGTGATTTAGGAAATACGGTAATCGTTGTTGAACACGATGAGGACATAATGAAGGCCGCCGATATGATAATCGATATTGGCCCAGAAGCAGGAACGCATGGTGGCGAATTAGTAGCGCAAGGAACATTTGCTGAAAT
>CALPQA020000125.1 GCA_943325595.2 Auritidibacter sp. Marseille-P8566 | reverse complement strand
TTTAAAGTCTTTTCACAAATGGAAAAACTACGAAGTGATTCTTCAAAACCACGATATTTATGTCTATCCTCGACTTGATGCAAAAAATTCATTAGCAGAAGTCAAAAAAAACATCTTAGAAAACCATCCTAAAATTCATTTTATTGATGCCCCAGTAGTTGAAATTTCGGCTACTTTTATCCGAGAAGCAATCAAAAAAAATATAAATATCCAACCACTTTTGCCCAATAAAGTTTGGGAATACATCAATCACAATAATTTGTATCGAAAATAGTATTATAAATTTAATCTTAACATCCTTTTATCACTGTTTCTATTTGGTTGTTCTAAATTTGTAAAAAAATTATTATGCTAAACTTCGAATTATACAATCCTACCAATTATATTTTTGGAAAAGGTCAAATAGAAAAATTACCAACATTAGTCCCTAAAGAGGCCAAAATATTATTGGCTTATGGTGGTGGAAGTATCTTCAAAAATGGAGTTTACGACCAAGTAAAAGCTGCTTTAAAAGGATATGAAATTGTCGAATTTGGCGGCATCGAACCCAATCCACATTTTGAAACTTTAATGAAAGCAATAGCGATTGTCAAAGAACAAAACATCGATTTTATTCTTGCCGTAGGCGGTGGTTCTGTAATTGATGGCGTAAAATTTATTTCTGGCGCCACAAAATTTGAAGGAAATCCGATGGACATTCTAACCGATAGAATCCTCATCAAAGACCTATCAAAAGTTATCCCTTTTGGAACCGTTTTAACCTTACCTGCAACGGGAAGCGAAATGAATTCGGGTTCCGTAGTTACCATTCAAGCAACACAAGAAAAATTAGCTTTTGGCGGAAGTGCCATTTTCCCTAAATTTTCAATTTGCGACCCAACAGTAATCGCTTCTTTGCCAAAAAGACAATTGCAAAATGGTGTTGTAGATGCCTATACACACGTCATGGAACAATATTTAACCTATCCACATGACGGCTTTTTGCAAGACAGAATTGCCGAAAGTATTCTGAAAACACTAATCGAAATCGGTCCAAAAGTCGTTGAAAATCCTACGGATTATGTATTGGCTTCTAACTTTATGTGGAGTTGCACCATGGCTCTCAACGGATTAATTCAAAAAGGAGTTCCTTCCGACTGGGCAACACACATGATTGGGCACGAATTGACCGCTTTATACGGAATTGATCACGCCCGAACATTGGCCGTAATTGCTCCAAATTTATACACTGTTTTATTCGAAACTAAAAAAGGAAAATTAGCCCAATACGGAAAAAGAATCTTCGATTTATCAGGAACCGAGGACGAAATTGCTGCCCAAGCTATCCAAAAAACAGTTGAATTTTTTCACACAATGGGAATGCAAACCAAACTTTCTGAATACACAGAAGACTTCCAAAAAACAGCCGATTTTATAGTAAATCGATTCGAAGAAAGAGGCTGGAACGCCCTTGGAGAAAGACAAAATATCACACTCGAAAAACTTCGGGAAATTGTAGAAATGAGTTATTAGGAACTGTATTCCAACATCAAAATAAATTCAAAAAGCGCTCTCGATTTGATTCGGGATCGCTTTTTTTTTGTTAAAAAAACCAATTAAATTAACTAACTCAATAATAATATCTATTGCACAATTGAATATTACATAAACCTATAACGGATTTATAACGTTTCTATTGTATTGAAAATCAGAAATTTAATTTATATTTTTTTTAATAATTTGATGTAAATCAAATGTAAAATCAATCATAATGCTATTTCATTCAAATTTCAGTACTTTTGAAGCATAATTTTTAGGAGCTTTTCCCGCTATCCGCTGTATCTGTTCTGGCGAAACCCGCCACAACAGGATGCCGCTACTATCGGGGCTAAAAAATAAAAAAATGACAGATCAACCAAAATTTGCAGTAATAGGAGGAGGAAGTTGGGCAACAGCAATTGCTAAAATGCTGTGCGTTAATTTACCAGAAATTACCTGGTACATGAGAAATGAAGAGGCAATTGAGCACATAAAAACGTACCATCACAATCCAAATTATTTGAGTTCAGTAGAGTTTCATATCGAACAACTGCGATTAACAAGTGATATTAACGAAGCAGTTGCCTATGCCGATTACATTGTTTTTGCAATTCCATCCGCATTCCTAAGTAACGAATTAAAAAAACTCACCCAAAGTTTAGATGGAAAAGTAATTTTCTCCGCCATAAAAGGAATCGTACCCGAAACAAGTTTAATTGTTGGCGAACATTTCAATAAAGTCTACGATATTCCTTTCGAAAATATAGGCGTAATTACAGGACCTTGCCACGCTGAAGAAGTTGCTTTAGAGCGATTGTCCTATTTAACCATTGCTTGTGGAGACGCCGAAAAAGCCAAAGTGGTAGCCAAATGTTTATCAAGCAATTATATCAAAGCAAAAATAAGCGATGATATTATTGGAACAGAATATGCCGCAATGCTAAAAAATATTTATGCAATTGCTGCAGGAATGGCACACGGATTGGGTTATGGCGATAACTTTCAATCGGTTTTAATGAGCAACGGAATCCGAGAAATGAAGAAATTCATCCGAAAAGTGCACAAAATGAAACGCAATATCAATAACTCCGCCTATTTAGGAGATTTATTAGTAACAGGCTATTCCGTGTTTTCTAGAAATAGAATGTTCGGAAACATGATTGGAAAAGGCTACACCGTAAAATCCGCAATGATGGAAATGAGTATGGTTGCCGAAGGTTATTATGCCACTAAAAGTGCCTGGGAACTCAATCAAGGTTATGGTGCGAAAACGCCAATTATTGATGCCGTTTACGATATTTTATACCAAGGAAAAGAGGCCAAAAAGGTTTTCAAAAAACTCACCGATAAACTAGATTAATCATGACCGAAAGATGGAAATACCAATTGAAAACCGGGGGTTTTTGGGGTTTATTTATGATTGTTTTCACAACCGTATTAGCCTTAAAAGAAAAGCCATTAGCCACACAAATGGCTGATTATAATTATTATATCAGAGCTGTTGGAGTTTTATTATTTGGGGTTTTTGTGTTGGGTTATTCAAGTTGGAAATCTAAAATTAGAAGAGAAAGCAAACAATAATTTAGTTATAATTTTCACCCATAATTTGTTCCATTACCCAGTTGGTATGAACAGCTGATAATCCTAAAGAAGGATGAGAGCTATTACCCGCCAAATACTCCTGCATTTTATTGACATGAAAGAGTTGTACGTTTTCCGAATATGCAATAAAAAGTGCTGTTTTGCCCTTTTCAGTTTCTAATACAATGGAATTTTCTTCAAATATTGAAAAGGTAATTTTGCCTTTACTACCATAAATAGTTGCCGTATCTTCAAGGAATTGACAGCCAAAATTCCAACTTCCAGTGCCCGTAATCCCTGATTTATGTAACCATGTGGCGGCAACAGCATCTTTTGCAGAATACAAGTTTTGTTGGTTCAAATTCATACCCGAGGCATTGCTTATTTCTCCTAAAAGATGCACAAACAAATCCAATCCGTGGCTTGCCAAATCATCAAAATAGCCAGCTGAAGCTACAGCAGCATCGGTGCGCCAATTGTATTCTCCCGAAACATCAACTTTAGATGGCGGACGCATGAAATGCCAATTTATATGTCGGATTTCACCAATACTTTTTTCGTCAATCCAACTTTTTATTTTTTCAAATCGGGGAAGCGAACGGCGGTAATAAGCCACAAATAGGGGTAGATTTTTATCTAAAAAGGCCTTGTGAATCGCCAAACTATCTTCATAATTGGGCGCTAAAGGTTTTTCTATGCAACACGGTTTTCCGGCCAAAGCCACTTTGAGTCCGTAAAATTTATGAGAATCTGGTGGGGTTGCAATATAAACGGCGTCCACTTCTGGGTCGTTTATTAAATCGTCAGCATTGGAATAGTATTTTTTTATACCGTGTCGTTTGGCATAATCAGCAGCTTTTTCAGCATCTCTGCGCATAACTGCAACGATTTCAAAACCTTCGGTTTTTTGAAAAGCAGGACCGCTTTTCACTTCGGTTACATTACCACAACCTATAATTCCCCAACGTATAATTTTTGATATCGGATTCATACTTTTTTATCTTACGATTACACCATCAACGAATAAAATAGGTACTTCTTCTACATTTTTTTCTGAAATGAGATTGGCTTTAAAGATAAATTTCTTGTCGTATAACGTGTTTCCGATAAAGAAAGTCACCATAAATTCATTGTTCAAAGTGGTTACACTTTTTTCAAGCATTTCGACTTTCACAACTGAAACTGCGGGAATCTCAACAAAGGCATGACGCAAAAGAGAGGTTTTTTTCATTTCCCCATCAATAGTTCCAAAAGCTTTGGAAACTACCATTACGCCATCAAGTTTAAAATCGCTATCGTTTACTAAATAGATATACCAAACTTTTTCCATGAAATCGTCGCTCCATTCTTGAACGGCAGCTACGAAAACATTTTCTACTTCTGGAATTGTGATGTCTTTTTTCATGTCATTGCGAGGAACGAAGCAATCTCTTATTTCATTCCGTGATTTATTATTTATCGAAATTGTGTTATAAAATCAAATGCCATAGCCCAGATAGCAGTGGAAATCCCGCACTTTTTAGTGTGGATTGAAACAAATAGCTGGAAATAGCTCCAAAAAAATTATATAGACGCTCTGAATTGCTCTAAGAAACGGACGTCATTTTCGTAAAACATCCTGATATCACCAATTTGGTAGAGTAACATTGCGATGCGTTCTACGCCCATTCCAAAAGCAAAACCGTTGAATTCGTCGGTATTGATGCCACAATTTTTTAGCACATTTGGGTCTACCATTCCGCAACCTCCAATTTCTAGCCAACCAGTTCCTTTTGTAATTCGGTAATCGGTTTCGGTTTTCAATCCCCAATAAATATCAATTTCCGCGCTTGGTTCTGTAAATGGGAAATAGGACGGGCGCAAGCGAATTTTTGATTTTCCGAACATTTCTTTGGTGAAATGCAATAGGGTTTGTTTTAAATCGGCAAACGACACCTCTTTATCGATATATAAGCCTTCGACTTGGTGAAAAATACAGTGAGAACGCGACGAAACGGCTTCATTTCTGAAAACTCTCCCTGGTGAAATCGTTCGAATTGGCGGTTTGTTGTTTTCCATGTACCGAACTTGCACGGATGAGGTGTGCGTTCTAAGTAAAATATCGGGATTAGTTTGTATGAAAAAAGTGTCCTGCATGTCACGTGCCGGATGGTATTCTGGCAAGTTTAATGCTGTAAAATTATGCCAATCGTCTTCAATTTCTGGACCTTCAGAAACATTGAAACCAATGTTAGAGAAGATATCTATAATTTGGTTTTTTACCAATGAAATTGGGTGACGAGAGCCTATTATTAAAGGTTCTGACGGACGCGTTAAGTCACCATAAAAACCTTTGATTTCAATTTTACTTTCAAGGGATTCTTGGATGGTTTTTATCTTTTCTTCGGCAGTAGTTTTCAATAAATTGATTACTTGACCAAACTCCTTTTTCTGGTCGTTTGGCACCAATTTAAATTCGGCAAAAAAGTCGTTTAAAAGTCCTTTTTTACCTAAGAATTTGATGCGAAAAGCTTCTAATTCGGCTGCGTCTTGAGTTTGAAAAGCTTGTGCTTCACCAATATATTCTTTTATTTTATCTGTCATTTTCATTCAATAATTGAACTGCAAATTTAAGTAAAAAGTTGTAAGTTGTGGGTTGAATGTTATAAGTTTTTCAAGCAAATAGACATTCTTTAATCAATAAGTTCTTTTTCAATAAAATAATTCACAATAGCTTCTTTCATCAAAACCGATTGTTCGCCTGCTTTTAAAGGCGGTAATTCTTCTTTTACTTTGTAATGTGGCCAACCGTCGACATCTACATAATCAAATTCATAAAACCCGTAAGGCTCTAATAATCTGCAAATGGCGATGTGCATTAGGTTCAATTTTTCGTCTTTTTTGTAGGCTTGGTGGATTTTGCCCAATTCCTGAACACCGATTAAATAAATTATAGCATCCAAATCTAAATCTTCGCCTTGTGAAAATTGATTGGAAAGTATATTTACAAGCTGTTCCCAGCGTTCTTTAAGTTGTATATCTCTTGACATTCTTGATTAATTATGAATTATAAATTATAAATTATGAGTTCAGAAATCCGAAATCTAAAATCTG
>CALPQA020000124.1 GCA_943325595.2 Auritidibacter sp. Marseille-P8566 | reverse complement strand
TAAATGTGTCGTCTCTGTAAAGCACCGTTGGATCAATCAAAATCCTTTTAACTCGATGTATTTTGCCGTGCAAGCAATGGCTGCCGAATTGTCAACAGGCGCTTTGGTGATGTATCAAATCAAAAAAAGCAATCGAAAAATCTCGATGTTAGTAGCTAATAATAAAGGTAATTTCACCAAGAAAGCAACGGGTAGAATTACTTTTACCTGCAATGACGGCGCTATAATAGAAGATGCAATCACCAAAACAATAGCAACAGGCGAAGGACAAACTTTTTGGATGAAATCAATAGGAATCGACGAAAACGGAATTCAAGTTTCAGAAATGGATTTTGAATGGAGCGTAAGATTAAAAAGTGTTTAAATGATATTTAAACGGGATTTAAATTCATAAAACGAAAGTTAAATCGCACTTAATTAACATTTATTTATTTCCCTTAAAGAGTACATTTGAACCAAAGAAAAACAGTATGAAAGTATTAATTACAGGGGCAACAGGTTTGATTGGTAGCGAACTTGTTTCTTTATTACTACAAAACGGGATAAGTATTCATTATCTTACTACTTCCAAGAAAAAAATTGAAAACGAACCCAACTACAAAGGTTTTTATTGGAATCCCGAACAAGGAATTATCGACGAAAATTGTTTGATGGGTGTCGATTCAATAATTCATTTGGCTGGAGCCACAATCTCTAAACGGTGGACAACAGCCTACAAACAAGAAATAATTGAAAGTAGATTGCTTTCTTCCGCCTTACTTTTTAAAGCGTTAAAGAATTATCCCAACCAAGTAAAACAAATTGTTTCCGCTTCAGGAACTGCTATTTATCCAAACAGTGATTCCGTTGTTTATGATGAAAATTCCAAAGAAATTGACAATAGTTTTCTAGGAAATGTAGTTTTAAAATGGGAGGAAAGTGTTGATAAATTCCAACTATTGGGATTAAAAGTCTGTAAATTGCGAACTGGAATTGTATTGTCAAATAAAGGTGGTGCTTTGATCGAAATGGCAAAACCTATCCGCTGGGGACTAGGTTCTCCCTTTGGAACTGGAAAACAAGTACAATCCTGGATTCACATTCATGACATTGCAGCACTCTATTTCTTTGCTATTTCAAATGGATTAGAAGGAGTTTTCAATGCTGTTTCTCCCAATCCAGTTTCAAATGAAAAGCTTGTAACGACAATAGCTACGGTTCTTAAAAAACCACTATTCATGCCAAATGTTCCTCAATTTGTACTGAAATTACTACTTGGAGAAATGCACCAATTATTATTTGAAGATAGAAATCTGAGTTCTAAAAAGATTATAGACGAAGGTTTTGTCTTTAAATTTAAAACAATAGAAAAAGCGTTAGAAAATATTTATGCATAAAAAAAGCTCCGTTTTCGAACGGAGCTTTTTTTCTATATAATAAATGTGAATTAATAATTATATAAAAATCTTTATCTGATGTTACTATTCAAAGGATGTAAAAACAACATTAACTAATTTTCATAACAAATTTATCAAATTAGTAATTATGAAATCCTAATATTATATTAAATTTTTTAAAACAATGCAGTAATTTAATTTTCCTCAAGTTTTTAGCTGTAAACGACGCTACTTTTTTTAATAATACAATTTTTTATACAACAGTAATTTCGTTCATTCACACTTCAGAAATAGTTTATAATCAGTTTTTAAATCGGTTGATGTTATTATTTTATGAACTTTATACAAAATAAAGAGTGACAATTTGACATTTTTACGGAAATGGCAGTAATTTTGCAATCTCAAGAAAAGAATAAAAAAGAATGTTTAAAAATATATTTAAAAATAAAAATAAGATGACCACCGAAAATACTGAAATGGAGCAAGAACTCGACGAAACTACATTGGAAAACAATGCAAACGGAGAGCAACTAATCGTTGAGGAATTAAGTGTTGAAGAACAACTAACACAAGATTTAGCAAAAGAAAGAGACAAACACTTAAGACTTTTTGCTGAATTTGAAAACTATAAAAAAAGAACTTCAAAAGAGCGTATCGATTTATTTAAAACTGCTAATCAAGAAGTATTACAAGCTATTTTGCCAGTTTTGGATGATTTTGATAGAGCAATTATTGAGATAAAAAAGACAGAAGACGAATTGCTTTTGAAAGGAGTGGAACTTATTCATGACAAATTAAAAAACACACTTTTCTCAAAAGGATTAGAAGAAGTACCCGTTAAGGCAGGTGATTTATTTGATGCTGATTTTGCAGAAGCAATCACACAAATTCCAGCTCCTTCTCCAAATTTGAAAGGTAAAATTGTTGATGTTCTTGAAAAAGGATACAAATTAGGAGACAAAATAATTCGTTTCCCAAAAGTAGTAATCGGACAATAATTCCGAATAATTAGAGAACTACAGCACATTCAGGTCTAAATTTGTTTAAGACATCACAAAATGAAAAAAGATTTTTACGAAATATTAGGGATTACAAAAAGTGCGGATGCTGCAGCTATTAAAAAAGCGTACCGTAAAAAAGCGATTGAATATCATCCTGATAAAAACCCTGGTGATGCTGCCGCTGAGGAAAATTTTAAAAAAGCAGCCGAAGCCTACGAAATATTAAGCGATCCACAAAAGAAAGCCAAATACGATCAATACGGTCACCAAGCATTTGAAAATGGTGGTAATGGCGGTGGTGGTTTTAGTGGTGGTCACATGAATATGGACGACATTTTCAGTCAATTTGGAGATGTTTTCGGTAGTGCATTTGGTGGTGGAAGATCTGGTTTTGGTGGCGGTGGCGGAGGTCAACGTAAAGTCAAAGGAAGTAATCTTCGTATAAAAGTAAAATTAACACTAGAAGAAATTGCTTTTGGTGTTGAGAAAAAAGTTAAAGTAAAACGTAAAGTTCAAGCGCCTGGCGTTACTTATAAAACTTGTTCTACTTGTAACGGTCAAGGGCAAGTTATGCGAGTTACCAATACAATTTTAGGAAGAATGCAATCGGCATCGACATGTCCTACTTGTGGAGGTTCGGGTCAATTATTAGACAATAAACCTGCCAATGCTGATGCGCAAGGAATGATTGTTGACGATGAAACGGTATCAATAAAAATACCTGCTGGAGTTGTTGACGGAATGCAATTAAAAGTAGCCAACAAAGGAAACGATGCCCCTGGAAACAGTGTTCCTGGTGATTTGATTGTTGCAATTGAAGAAATTGAACATGAATCCTTAAAACGTGAAGGTGAAAATTTACACTTGGATTTATACATTAGTTTTCCAGAAGCTGCGCTTGGAGTTTCAAAAGAAATTGAAGCGGTAAACGGAAAAGTGAGAATCAAATTAGAAGAAGGAATTCAATCAGGTAAAATTTTGAGATTGAAAGGAAAAGGAATTCCTAATATTAATGGATATGGAAATGGTGATTTATTAGTTCATGTGAACGTTTGGACACCAAAAACCCTTAATAAAGAACAAAAACAGTTTTTTGAAAACGCTTTGACGGATGAAAATTTTATCCCACATCCTGAAAAAGGAGACAAATCATTTTTTGAAAAAGTGAAAGATATGTTCTCATAATTTTTTTGTTGTAATTTATTACAGCATTTTTCCCATCCTTGTGTAAATAAGGGTGGGTTTTTTTTAGAAAATCATGTTCTTTTTGCTCCAAATTCAATACTTTTACAAACACTTGGCTAAACAAGCCAATCGATGAAATAAATTATAATAAGAATGAGTACAATACTCGAAGTAAACAAAGTTGTAAAAAAATACGGAGATTATACTGCACTCAACGAGGTGTCACTATCAGTTCCTAAAGGTAGTATTTACGGACTTCTTGGTCCTAATGGTGCCGGAAAAACATCGCTAATTCGTATTGTAAATCAAATTACAATGCCTGATAGCGGTGAAATAATTTTAGATGGCGAAAAGTTACAACCCAAACACATTCAATACATAGGGTATCTTCCAGAAGAACGCGGATTATATAAATCAATGAAAGTAGGGGAGCAATGCTTGTATTTGGCTCAAATGAAAGGTTTGTCAAAAGCTGAAGCCAAAATTCAATTGGATTATTGGTTCGATAGGTTGGACATTCAAGGTTGGTGGAATAAAAAAATACAAGAACTTTCTAAAGGAATGGCACAGAAAATTCAATTCGTAGTTTGCGTTTTGCACAAACCAAAATTATTGATTTTTGATGAACCTTTTTCGGGTTTCGATCCCGTTAATGCTAATATTATTAAAGACGAAATTTTGGCTTTAAGAGAGCAAGGTTCTACCATAATTTTCTCGACACACCGTATGGAAAGTGTGGAAGAATTGTGTGATCATATTGCGCTTATCCACAAATCAAATAAATTAATTGAAGGAAAGTTAGACGACGTCAAAAAACAATTCAGAACCAATAGTTTTGAAGTGGGCATTTTAACTGATAATGTTGAAGGATTAATGTATGATATTACGCAAAAACATACTGTATCACAAACGAATTTCAAGTCGTTAAATAACGAATTAAAACTCGAAATTAATCTCGGAAATGCAACGCCAAATGAACTTTTAAATATTTTGACACAACGGGGACAAGTGACTCATTTTGTAGAAAAAATACCAAGTGTAAACGATATTTTTATTCAAACGGTAAGCCAATAAATCAGAAATCCAATATGAGTATAATAACTTTAATTATTAAAAGAGAATTTATCGCCAAAGTGCGAAATAAATCATTCATTGTAATGACTTTCTTAAGTCCGTTACTTTTTGTTGGAATTGCCTTTTTTGTAGGTTACCTAAGTTCAATGAAAGCCGATGTAAAAGTAGTAGCTATTCACGATGAAACAGGACTTTTTGTAAATGAATTCAAGAATTCTGAAGAGTATAAATATGTAGATTTGTCTCCCATAGATTTAAAAATCATTAAAGACAGCTTGATAAAAGAAAGTTATGAGGGATTAATTTATATTCCCAAAACTACAAATAAGAAAGCCCTAGAAAATAAAATTCAGTACATCTCAAATGACAGTCCAAGTATCACT
This sequence comes from Auritidibacter sp. Marseille-P8566, assembly GCA_943325595.2. The sequence continues at coordinate 1,174 of CALPQA020000124.1, read as the reverse complement.
TTTATTGAAGACATTCAAGAAGTTATCGCCAAAAAAATAACTGCACAGAATTTCCAAACAGCTAAATTAGATACACTAGCAATTAAAAATGCAGAAGCAAAAGTCAACATTGAATTGAAAAAAGCTACGGGTGAAGACAGTCTAAAAGGTCTCAACGAAATCAAAATTGCAATTGGTGGTGCTTTTGGGTACTTAATTATGATGTTCATTATCATTTATGGAAATATGGTCATGCGAAGTGTCATTGAAGAAAAGACAAACCGAATTGTAGAAATCATTATTTCATCCGTAAAACCCTATCAATTGATGATGGGAAAAATCATCGGAACATCATTAGCAGGTATTTTACAATTCTTTATTTGGGCAATAATTGGGCTCACATTGATGTTTTCAGCCTCTGTCTTTTTTGGTATTAATGCTACTCCAACTGCTAAAATTCCACCCGAAATGCTCCATTCCGCTCAACAAGAATTTGCAGGAACGGCTCAAATGTATATCAAAGAATTATGGAATTTACCCATCGCAACAATCCTCATTAGTTTCGTGATTTATTTCATCGGTGGCTATTTTCTTTACAGTTCTTTTTATGCGGCAATCGGTGCTGCTGTTGACAATGAAACTGATTCGCAACAGTTTTTATTGCCTATAATTATGCCTTTAGTTTTGGGAGTTTATATTGGTTTTTTCACAGTGATTAATGATCCACATGGAACCGTCGCCACTGTTTTCTCAATGATTCCGCTTACTTCACCCATTGTAATGCTCATGCGAATTCCGTTTGGCGTTCCGTGGTGGCAAATTGCAATTTCAATTTCAATCCTTTTTGGAACTTTCTTTTTTGTAGTTTGGTTTGCGGCAAAAATTTACCGAGTGGGAATTCTAATGTATGGTAAAAAACCAACTTGGAAAGAATTGTATAAATGGTTGAAATATTAAAATAATTTGGAGCTATTTCCCGCTTTCCGTTACAATCCACGCTAAAAAGCGTGGGATTTTCACTGCAATCGGGGCTAAAAGATAAGATATGTCAAGAATATTAATTATAGAAGATGAAGCATCCATTCGAAGAGTATTAACTAAGATACTTTCTGAAGAAAATGACACCTACCAAGTAGAAGATGCCGAAGATGGATTGGCTGGTTTTGAGAAAATCAAAAGCAACGATTATGATTTG
>CALPQA020000123.1 GCA_943325595.2 Auritidibacter sp. Marseille-P8566 | reverse complement strand
GTGATTACGCAAATTAGTTTGTATCCTTTGATGATTGCTGCCAATGCCAATCCCATTCCGGTATTTCCTGACGTTCCTTCGATGATTGTTCCGCCTGGCTTTAGTCTTCCGTCGGCTTCGGCATCTTCGACCATTTTGAGCGCCATTCTGTCTTTTGTAGAATTTCCTGGATTGAAAGTTTCTACTTTGGCAAGTACCAATGCATTGATTTCGGCGGTGACTTTATTCAATCGAACTAAGGGTGTGTTTCCGATAGTTCCTAATATATTTTCTGAATATTGCATTTTGTTTTTTGTTTTAGTGTTTCAAATTTAATTGAACTTTTACAAAGATAGTACATTGTTCTAGAATTGGTATCGTTTTCTGATTTTGCGTGAGTGATGGCAGTGGAAATCCTCTTGCGGAACGAAGTGGAGCGAGAGATTGCAACGAACAGCACGACCGAAGTTTAGCACAGATTACCTAGTACCTCGAAAAGAAGTAAACGAGGGCACGCCCAAGAACTAATTATTGGAAGAAATTCCACACCAATCCGAAGCGAATTATGAAGTCATGGTAGGGATTGTTGGGTGATGAATAATAGTTGTTTCCAGACATTGAGGAGTTAAAATGTTCTGCTTTGAGGTAAATTCTTGTGCGTTGGATTCTTGCGTTTGCGAAAATATCAAAATTAGGAAATGCTCCAATTTGCTTTTGATTTTGAACGAAAAATTCGCCAAGGATTGGGTTATAATCATTGGCATAAAACTTTGTGAAATAATTAAACGTGACTCCCGTTTGTAGAAACATTGCCTTATTGAAAAAATCGTCTGAATAATAAATCGTGTGGCGAAGTACCAATTGTGGGACGTTTAGAATGTTTTCTTTTTGGTCAACTTTTTGGTATAAAGCGGTGTTATCAAGTGCAAATTTTCGAAATTTGAATTCTTTACTAATTTTTAACGACAGGTAATTGATCGTTTTGTTGTACTGTTTTGGGGTAACCAACTGCAAATTTACTGTATCGTCGTTGCTGAAATACAAGTAATCATTTAGGGTGTTTAATTGAAGCGAAGCATTTAAAAATTGGGTGTCAGCTTCTATTTTAATGGTGTTGTTTTTTTCGTTTTTGAAATTGTTGTGCCAATTGTAATTTATATAACTGCTTTGGTGCAAATTATAAATATGGTTTGGCAATTTATTGCTGTTTTGGTATTCGAAAGACAGGCTGTTTTTATCGTTTAATTTAAATTTTAGACGGGCCTCAAAATCGAATAACGATTGATTGGTGATAGCACTTGAATAAACGAATTTACCGGACCATTTGTTTTTATTGTATTCGTATTGTCCGCCAAAAGTATTGATTTTGTCGTTGATAGCATTTGGAATTGTTTGCGCGGTAAGATAGAGCACTGCATTATAGAAATAATTGTACCTGAAATCGTCAATGAAAAACTGGAATTTCCCTAAAGTTATGTTTTCATAGATGGCACCTATTTTATTGTACATTCGATTATATCTAACTTGGTCGTTGATATTTCCAGCAACAAAAGAGGATCCAAACCTATTTAAAGTTGTTTCGACACCAGTACTTGAAGTGATTGTTGTTGCTATTGTAGGCTGGTTGAATTCGAAATACTTACTTTCAAAATTTATTTGATGCGTTAAATATGCATTGTTTGCGCCTTTGGTTGAATTAATACGAAAATTGTGATCTAGAAAGAGTCTTTTACCCATCAGTATGGATTTTGCATCTTTGAAATACACACCTAAACGCGCGCGTTCTTTGTAAGCTATTTCTTCACTTTCGAAGTTTTCAGGGTTGGTTAGCCCACCATTTTCTCCATTTGACATATCTTGTGAGGTGAAATGAAAATTAGAATAATAACGCTTATTTTTGGTATTATAACTGGCTGTAAATCTAAAATTACCCGTGCTAGATAGTTGGTTGATGTATTTCCCTAGAGAGCGAAGTCCTTTATAGGCCAATGAAAAATTGAATCGTTCAGAGGTATTGATCGTTATAAAAGCATCTAGGCTTTGCCCTTGCTCCATTACCGTTTTAAAATACAATTCTGTAAATGGTGTTGCAACAGAGTAATATTTGATTTGGTTGGGTTGCAAATAATTAAATTGTTTAGCAGTATATCCAAATTCTGGAAAAGCCGAAAACTGGTTTAATCCATATTGTAAAGTGGTGTAGGTTTGCCCTTCGTTTGCAAAAGGCATTAGTCCGAAAATATCTCTTCTTAGATAGTTGTATTCGTATTCTTTTTTTATTGTTAGTGAAGTATCGACAAAAGTTGTATCCCGCTCGAGAGTGATTATTCGGTATTGAGAGATCGTTGCTTTAGGCTGATCTTTATCATGATTGACAATTAGCGATTTTTTATTTATAGTATCCAATGGAGCCAAATTGTCATCTTGTGCAAAAAGAGACAATGAAAAAAAACATAAAAAAAAAATTAGGACAGCTTTCATAATAGAAATTTACAAAAGCAAAAATAAGGAATTGATTTGTTAAACCAATTATAAATATTAATTAGTCCAATCGTTTTAAAATAAAGCAGTAGAATATTGCATTCACTTCAATATTTTGAGACAATTAATAGTAAAAACGGTTTGTAATTTATATTAATTTAAAGCAATCATAATAACAAAAAAAGGCTGCTCAAATTGAGCAGCCTTTCAATATTTAAAAAACTATTAACTAGTTTTTGATTTTTAAACTTCTCGCTTTACTAATTGCAGCTTTGATAGCATTACTAGTTCTTCCTGAAGCTATTGTAGCATTTAGACTATTTTGAATAGTGAAAACACCGTTCAATAATTTAAATCCAACTACAAAATTAGAACCAGTACCGTCTAAAGAAGTTGCGTAAAATGAACTTTCTTGTTCAAAAGCAGCATCATTAATAGCTCCAGCTTTTCCGTAAGTTACAGTAATTGGAATATCGAATGGATCGTGAGGTACTCCAGACAAACCATTATCGTCAAAAATGTCATAAACTACATAATACGTTCCGTTTGCAAGAGTTGCACCGTTCAAAGACATTTTCTCAACACAAGCTCCTGTTGCAGCTTGAGTATTCCCAATATCATTAAAAGTTGAATTCAAAACGTAGAAATCCATATCATAAGATATTTGACATAAATTGTACACAGTTCCAGAACTTGGCAATGTAGCTGACCAAGGATTATTAAATCCTAAGTTAAAAGAACGGTTGAAAGCAAATGACAAGTCAAGAAAAGTAGATACATAATTTGTAATGCTAAAAGAAACCGTTTTAGGTACTAGAGTAGCATTTGCAGTTGTAATATCACCAATTTGAAGAGTTAAAGTTTCAGTAACTTCTTTAGTTCTGTCTTTTAAAATCTTAATCTTAGCAGTACCCACAGTTGAGTATGCAGGGATTACGATTTCGTGATCAAAAGTAAAATCTGCGTCTTCTGTTGCAGTTCCAGCAATTTGACTCACTTGAAAATGGATGTCTTTAGACTGAGCAGCACTTAAAGTCACTTTATATTCAAATTCGTTTGCATTAGCTTCAGCTACAGTATTTGTAGCTGTAAAACTTAGCGTACTTGTTACAGCACTAACTGTAGCCACAACATTAGGTGTTACTTCTAAAGTAGACTGTCCTGTTGTATCCTTATTATCACATGAAGCGACAAATAAAGTAGCCAAAACTAGACTAAATAATTTTATATTTTTATTCATTTGATTAGATTTAAATGTTATTAAATTGGTGTATATACACTTCTGTATTCTCTAACTACACCACTTACTAATATGTTATAGTAAATAGTAATCACTCTTGTAGTTGGATTAACAAGACTTAAATTAGCTTGAGCTGCAGTTTGATTTACAACATTGGAATAGGTATCGTGTAAGAATTGATCTCCTACAAGAAGTTTACCACAAACTTCAGAAAATATAAAACCACCTCTTGCACCTGGGTTTGTATTCCAAGCACCACCACCAACAACCTGAGTAGTAGTAGTAATTTTAAAGTTACCAGTAGTTGAAGTTTCATAAGTAGCATTTCCTAAGTCAGTAAGAACCTCACCAGCAATAGTGTATTGAACACCTGTAGACATTCTTCTTGTAACTACATTATAAGTACCACCTAAATGAGATACACAAGCAGCAGTTATTCTCGTAGATTTAGTATTTAAATGCTCTTTACCTTCTGAAGTTTTAGACAAGTAAGTTAATGTCCAGTAAGAACCAACAGATAGTGTAGCATCAGAAGTTGGCAAAGCCACACCACCAACAGACAAACCTGCGATTAATTCAGCATAAGTAAAAGTATAATTAACTGTTTCCATTTGAGTAGCCAAAGGCAACGTTAATGTTTTGTATAAAACATTAGCAGATTTCAAACCAGTTGCATCAGTAAATTGTTTGTATACATCAATACTAACTGTTTGTACAGCACCTTGAAAAAGAGCTACTGAAGCCGTTTGCTGTGCAGTAGGACTAGATCCTAAAGCATACGTAATTGCAGGTGTTGCAGAAGTCAAAAGACCTCCAACATTAGCATTACCCGTTAGTTCATCACTATCACCTTGGCAAGCTACGAAAGAGAAGCCAACAAATAATAATAATGCTAAAGAATATATTTTTAAATTTTTCATGTTATTTAATTTATATAATTATTAATTAGTTCATCCACCAAAGGCGAGAAGTTAAAACATCACCACCTGTAAGTGTAGCAACTGCTGCATCATAATTAGCTTTGTTCAACGAAACTTCTGTTGAGCTATAATATAATCTTGTAGGAACAACAGTAACTCCAGGAGCAGCATTAGCTACAGCTGACAAAACTGGGAAACCAGTTCTTCTGTACTCTGTCCAAGCTTCAAATCCTTGACCAAATAAAGCGATCCATGATTGCTCAGCAATTTTTTGTCTTCCAACAACTTGACCAGCAAAACCAACAGTAGCTTGTGCAGTATAAGCAGCAGCTGAACCACCAATTCCGTTGAATTCAAAATTTGCAGTAATTCCTTTAAAGTAATACGTTTGAGCAGCAGTAACACCACCTGTAATGTATCCTTCGTTTGCAGCTTCAGCTAATAAAAACTGAACTTGAGCATTTGATAAAATAACACCTGGCAAAGTTGGTGATAAATATTTAGTTCCTAAAGAAGAGAAAGCAGCATAACTACCCGGATTTTCTACTCCAGGAATGTTTCCTACATAAGCACCAGCAGAATTCTTTTGTGCATAAACCGCTTTTCTATCATCATTATAGAAAGTAAGTCCTTTAAATCCGTTTGGATTGGTAGTAGCATTATAGTTACCTACTAACAATACTGAACTCACTTTGTATTCAGATCTTGTTCCAAAAATTATAGTTTCATAAATTGGATTAGCATCCGGTTGAGCAGCTAAATAAGCCAATTGAGCGCTATCATCATTAGATGAAAATAATTGACCACCATTAACTAAAGCTTGCAATTGAGCAGCTACGTTTTGACCTGGAACTTTTGAAATTCTCATTAAAGCTTTAAACTTCAAAGAATTAGCAAATTTTCTCCATTTAGAAACATTACCTGCATATACAATATCAGAACTCGCAGGGATAACTCCAGTTCCTGTAGCCAATAAAGTTTCAGCTTGAGTTAACATGTCTAAAATTCCTGTGTAAACTACTTGCTGACTGTCATAAGCTGGTTTCAAATTTCCAGCCTCACATGCATGAGTGAATGGAATAGGTCCATAAAGATCAGTCAATACTTGAAAAGCATTTGCTTGAAGCACTAATGAAATTGCCATTAAGTTAGTGTTTCCTTCAGCCTCAGCCAATGTGTACATTGATTTAGCATCAGAAATTACAGAAGCATACATTACATTCCAAACATTATCAATAGCTGTTCTTCTTGGGATGTATCTTTCTTCGTCGTTGTATTGAACTTTAGATACTTGTTGTGACCAACACATACCCATGTCACCACCGTTGAACATATCGTATACGGTATTTTGGTTAATACGAACTATAGTACCTAACATCAAGTGTGCTGGAACAGCAACAGGATTGTTTGGTGTCGTATTTACTGTTTCGAAATCTTTATCGCAACTTGCACTAAAAAGTCCAATTAATGCGACAAATAAAATTGATATTTTTTTCATAATAACTTATTATTAAAATTTAACGTTAATATTAAATCCGTAAGATCTTGCAGAAGGAATTTGACCAAATTCTTGACCTTGTTCACCATTAGCACTACTAAATCCAGTTTCAGG
>CALPQA020000122.1 GCA_943325595.2 Auritidibacter sp. Marseille-P8566 | reverse complement strand
TGAAAACTTGCACCAGCTATTTTTTAAATTACGAGATGAACTAGGACAAACTTTCGTAATTGTAACTCACAATGAAGAATTAGCCAATATGGCCGATAGAAAATTAGTAATGGTAGATGGATTAATCAGTTTTTAGCCAAAATAGCTTTTTACCAATTATGACCGAATCCGAATTAAAATCGTTCCTCGACGAAAAAGTTGAATTGTATAACAATCCGAATTTTATCGAAAGTGACCCCATCCAAATTCCTCACTTATTTACCCAAAAAGAAGACATTGAGATTGCAGGCTTTCTAAGTGCTACAATCGCTTGGGGAAACCGTAAGATGATTATAAAAAACGCCTATCGAATGATGGATTTAATGGGGAATGCTCCGTATGATTTTGTAATGTCACACAACGAAAATGATTTAGAACGTCTACAATCTTTCGTTCACCGGACATTTAACAATCAAGATTTTGCTTTTTTTATTGAGAGTTTGCAAAATATTTATAATAATCATAACGGATTAGAAGCTGTTTTTTCTAAAAGTGTAACCAATGGGAATTCGATGCAAATGGGAATTTCCGATTTCAAAAAGACATTTTTTGAAATCGAACATTTGTATAGAACCGAAAAGCACGTTTCCGACCCCTTGAATAATTCGGCTGCAAAAAGAATCAATATGTTCCTGCGTTGGATGGTTCGCCAAGACAACAAGGGCGTGGATTTAGGTATTTGGAAATCCATTTCTCCCTCTACTCTTTCTTGCCCTTTGGATGTACATTCTGGAAATGTAGCTCGAAAATTGGGACTTTTAACTCGAAAACAAAATGATGGAAAAGCGGTTTCAGAATTAGATTCTATTTTGCGAAATTTTGATAAAAATGACCCTGTAAAATATGACTTTGCCTTATTTGGTTTAGGCGTTTTTGAAGGATTTTAATAATAATTAATTTGCTATAATTCGATCTCGAATTTACATCTAAAGGAAATAATACAAATTTTCATATAATATTTTCACTTTTGGATTTATAAAACTTATTTTTGCGCTATGGCTAGAAAAATTACAGACAAAATCGTATTCGATCATATAAAAGTTCTTGATGCAGGTGCAAAAGGAGTTTCGGTGGCAAAAGCACCAGACGGAAAAGTTATTTTTATTCCAAATGTGGTTCCTGGAGATGTAGTAGATGTGCAAACTTTCAAAAAAAGAAAAGCATATTACGAAGGAAAAGCAGTAAAATTCCACGAGTTTTCTGAACACAGAGTGGAACCAATTTGCGAGCACTTTGGTGTTTGTGGTGGTTGTAAATGGCAAAACATGAAGTACAGCCAACAATTATATTACAAACAAAACGAAGTAAAAAACCACCTTCAACGCATTGGAAAAGTAGAACTTCCTGAATTTGAACCTATTTTAGGATCTGAAAAACAGTTTTTCTACAGAAACAAAATGGAATTTGGATTCTCAAATAGCCGTTGGCTTACAGAAGAAGAAATTGGCAGTACCGAAGATTTAGGAAACAGAAATGCACTTGGATTTCACATTCCGAAAATGTGGGATAAAATTTTGGACATCACCAAATGCCATCTTCAAGAAGACCCTTCAAATGCTATTCGGAATGAAGTTCGTGATTTTGCAAACCAACATAATTTGACTTTCTTCAATCCAAGAAGTCACGAAGGATTTTTAAGAACATTGATGTTACGAACAGCATCAACTGGAGAAATCATGGTGTTAATTCAGTTTTTTGAAGAAGACAAAACAAATCGTGAATTGTTATTAGACCATTTGTATGAAAAGTTTCCACAAATAACTTCTTTACAATATGTAATTAATTCGAAAGCAAACGATACTTTATACGACACAAATATAAAATTATACAAAGGCCGAGATTATATTTTAGAGGAAATGGAAGGTTTGAAATTTAGTATAAATGCCAAATCATTCTACCAAACAAATTCTGATCAAGCCTATGAATTATACAAAATAACGAGAGATTTTGCCGGTTTAACAGGCAATGAAATAGTTTACGATTTATATACTGGAACGGGAACTATTGCACAATTTGTATCTAAAAATGCCAAAAAAGTAATCGGTGTAGAAAGTGTTCCTGAGGCAATTCTAGACGCAAAAGCCAATGCTGAAAGAAATAATATTACCAATTGTGAGTTTTTTGTTGGTGATATGAAAGTAGTATTTAACGAGGAATTCATTGCGCAACAAGGAAAACCAGACGTTATTATTACCGATCCACCCCGTGACGGAATGCACAAAGATGTAATTGAACAAATCATGAAAATTGCTCCTGAAAAAGTAGTTTATGTAAGTTGTAATTCAGCAACACAAGCCCGTGATTTGGCTTTAATGGACGAAAAATATAAGGTAACTCGTGTTCGCCCAGTTGACATGTTTCCCCAAACGCACCATGTTGAAAATGTTGTGCTTTTAGAAAGAAGATAATATTTTTAGTTCTCTATTTAAAGTAATTTGATTAGAGAACTATTAGTCTTTTACCACAATTATTGTAGCTTTAAAACCCGTTGAAAGATTCCACTGATTGGCCGATATAAGTTTTCCTTTATCGTCATATACTTGAAATTCGGCGGTATTGGGTCCCGAAGTTCCTTGATTTAAAGCTTCAATATCTATTTTATTAAATCCGTTTTTTAATGCCATTTCAAATTCTTGAAAGTCACCTTCCAGTAGCACATTTTCTTGAATAATTAAGTCATTAATATAAATTCGAACCCGGTCACCATCAACAAATTCATTATCACGACACAGTATTTTCAAGAATAAGGCTTTCGTTTTGAAATCGCCCAAATATTGATTTTTCCTAAATGCTTGCGATACTTCACCGTCTCCCGATTTATTTAATTTATCCTGATAAACCAAACCTGGATTTTTAAAATCATTTTTCAATGTCAAATCAATTGGATGCGGTTCTCCAATTTTTTTAAATACAATTTCAGGTTCTTTCTTTAATGGAACAGCGTCAAATTTAGGTTGTATAATGGGAGAAGAACTAAATTTTATAGGGGAACTTTTGGATTTAGAAACTGGAATTTTCTTCGCAGGAGAAATCTCAATAGAAGTATTTCCGTTATCAAACTGTGAATACCCGACGGCAACAAAAAAAAGGGTACAAATAAATGATACAATAAATTTCATAAACACAATGCTATTTCTAATCTTTAATTTTTTGCTAAATGTAAATAAAAAAACTTCGTTAAATAATACATTAACGAAGTTTTAAGCAATCTTATTTTATAAAGTTGACCTTAATTTATCACAAAGTGTAAATTAATTTTGAACTATTACTTCTTTGAATTATAAACCGCAATGGCATCTTTCAATATTTCTACTGACCGAATTAAATCTTCTTTTTTCAAAACATAGGCAATTCGAACCTCATTCAAACCAACTCCAGGTGTCGAATAAAATCCTGCTGCAGGAGCAACCATAACGGTTTCTTTGTTTAAATCATAGGATTCCAACATCCATTGTGCAAAAGTATCTGCATTGTCAATTGGCAATTGTGCAATACAATAAAAAGCGCCTTTTGGTTTGCTTACTACTACTCCATCTATTTTATTTAATTCGGCAATCAACGTATCACGACGGTCTCTGTATTCTGTAATTACCTCGTCAAAATAACTTTGAGGCGTGTCCAAAGCCGCTTCACTTGCAATTTGTGCAAATGTTGGCGGACTCAATCTTGCCTGTGCAAATTTCATCGCAGTGGCCATCAATTCCTTGTTTTTAGAAACAATACAACCAATTCTAGCGCCACACATACTGTACCTTTTAGAAACCGAATCAATCATAATCGCATTTTCTTCCAATCCCGGAATATTCATAACCGAATAATGAACATCACCATCATATGTAAATTCACGATACACTTCATCAGCAATCAAAAACAAATCGTGCTTTTTCACCAATTCGGCAAGTTGCATAATTTCCTCTTTTGAGTACAAATATCCAGTAGGATTTCCAGGATTACAAATCAAAATCGCTTTGGTTCTTGGCGTAATTAATTTTTCAAAATCAGCAATTGGAGGCAAGGCAAAACCCGTTTCAATAGTTGAAATTACTGGCACTACTTTCACTCCCGATGCCGTAGAAAAACCATTATAATTCGCATAAAAAGGCTCTGGAATAATAATCTCATCACCATAATCCATGGTACTTCCCATGGCAAATAACAAGGCTTCAGAACCACCAGTAGTTATAATAATATCGGCAACCTCAATCGGCAAACCACTATTTTTGTAAAAATTCGATAATTTAGTTCTGTAACTTTCAAAACCCGCAGAATGACTGTATTCCAAAACCTTAATATCTAGGTTTTTAATAGAATTCATCGCTACTTCAGGCGTTTTTATATCAGGTTGACCAATATTTAAATGATATACTTTATTCCCTTTACTTTTTGCGATATCTGCATAAGGAACTAATTTCCGAATCGGAGATTCAGGCATCTGTTTTCCTTTATTTGAAATTTTAGGCATAATTTGTTGTTTAGAATTGCAAATTTGCAATATTTATTTTTAAAAAACAGAGAATTAATCAATCTTTATTCCACAAAAAAAAGCGTCTCAATTGAAACGCTTTAGTATTTATAATAACTTTACTGACTTGGTAGCGCCTTTTTCTTTTCTAACAAATTGACTTCTGGTTTTACAATCACTTCTCCCTTAATCTTCAAAGCAATTCTTCCGCTTTCCACATTAATTGCATTCGATTCAACCGTAATCGTTTTTCGAATTGGCCCCGGATTCATATTGTATTTCACTTCAATTTTACCAATTTTTCCTGGCAAAATAGGTTCTGTAGGTTTTGTAGGCACCGTACAACCGCATGTTGATTGCACATTCGTAATAATCAACGGCGCATCACCCGTGTTCTTAAACTCAAAAGTCCGAATTCCACTGTCCGATTCTTTTGTAACTGTACCAAAATCAACGGTATTGTCTTTATTCAAAACTTCAATTTTTGCACCACTTTGTGCAAAACCAACCGAATTTACGGCAACAAAGGCAAATAATAAGAGTAATTTTTTCATCGAATCAAAATTTTATTAGTTTATGTAAATTTACTTTCTTTTAATTAATGCACAAATTTTTATTTCCCTTTTTATACTGTGCATAATTATTTACTTTTGTAGCAATTACAAAAAACGTACCAATTACTATTTCCTTTTTTTAGGAGCGAAAATTTTGGCTTTTTCAGTAATTCATTTTCCTGCTGTCCGTTTCAATCCTAGCCAAAAAAGCTAGGGATTTTCTCTGCCATCAGGGCTATACAATTTTTCATTTGAATACTTTTAAATATTCAAAAAACACTAATTAGAAATAACGAATACATAATAAAATGACAATTCCATCGCAATTTGACGCTAAAAACATTGAAGATAAATGGTATGAGTATTGGATGAAAAACAACTATTTTCATTCCACTCCCGACCATAGAACCCCATATACCATTGTCATTCCCCCACCAAATGTAACTGGCGTGCTCCACATGGGACACATGCTAAACAATACAATACAAGATGTATTAATTCGTCGGGCACGACTAAAAGGATTCAACGCATGTTGGGTTCCAGGAACCGATCATGCCTCAATTGCAACCGAAGCAAAAGTAGTAGCTAAACTAAAAGCCGAAGGAATCAACAAAGACGATTTAACCCGTCAAGAATTTCTAGCCCACGCTTGGGAATGGACGGATAAATATGGTGGAGTAATCTTGGAACAACTAAAAAAATTAGGCGCTTCTTGCGATTGGGAACGCACAAAATTCACCATGGATCCGGATATGTCAGCATCTGTAATCCGTTCTTTTGTCGATTTACACAACAAAGGATTAATCTATCGTGGTTTTCGAATGGTCAATTGGGATCCCGAAGCCAAAACAACACTTTCTGACGAAGAAGTGATTTTTGAAGAACAACAAGGAAAATTATTCTATATAAAATACGAAATTGAAGGAACTTCTGATTTTGTAACCGTTGCAACAACGCGTCCAGAAACCATTTTTGGAGATACCGCAATTTGCATCAATCCAAACGACGAACGCTTTTCATACCTAAAAGGTAAAAACGCAATCGTGCCAATTTGTGGAAGAATAATCCCAATTATTGAAGATGATTATGTTGATGTCGAATTTGGAACAGGCTGCCTAAAAGTCACTCCAGCACACGATATGAATGACAAAACCCTTGGCGAAAAACACAATCTTGAAATTATCGACATTTTCAATGATGA
>CALPQA020000121.1 GCA_943325595.2 Auritidibacter sp. Marseille-P8566 | reverse complement strand
TTATTTTATCGAAGCATTGCTTCCTATTTTTTTAACACTAATTACACTAATTTTCACTAATTAATTCGTGCTAATTCGTGTAATTCGTGGCTCCTTTTTTATTAAAAATAAAGTGCATTTTATGTTAGCCTCGAAGCATTGCTTCCTATTCTTTCTTTGCCACTAATTTCACTAATTTTCACTAATTTTTTTAATTAATTCGTGCTAATTCGTGTAATTCGTGGCTAGCTTTCACCAACAATTGCTTCATTTTTTTAATTAATTCGTGTAATTCGTGGCTCCTTTTTTATTAAAAACAACATCAAAATTAGCTCCAATTATTGCCTTCATTTCTGCAATTTCAATATTTCTATAGTTTGCTGCCAAAGCATAAACTGCTTGAATTCCTTCCTCGATTGTATCTGTTTCTAAAAACAATCGCTCGTTTGGAATGCTATTAAAAACAGATTTCAAGTCCGCATTTTGCAATAATAATTTGCCAAACGAAATATAAAATCCATTGGCAAGCAATTGTTTAGCGGTTTCCTCATTTTTTGCATATCCGTGAATAAGCATCGGAACCGAAATACCCATTTTCTTTTTTATTGCGATTACTTCTTGAAAAGCTGCAACGCAATGTACAACAACGGGTTTTTGATATTTTTCGGCTAAAGCCAATTGTTTTTCGAAAACCATTTGCTGCAAAGCCATTGGAATTTCAATTCTTTTATCTAATCCACATTCCCCAACTGCGAGACAATTTTCATCTTGCAATTTACTTTCTAATACTTTAAAATCCTCCTCAAGTCGGTCTTCAACAATGTACCACGGATGAATTCCAATAGAATAATTAGGAATTGTAGCGTCAAATTCTTGCGGATATTGATTCACCACTTCCAAAACATCCTTCTGATTGGTGAATTGATGCGTATGCAAATTGATAAATTTCATTAGTTGTGGAACTTTTTCACCCCTGCAAGTATTTCAATTTTCAAATCATTTTCAAGCGGAACAATTGGGCACGAATATTTATAATTATAAGCACAATAAGGATTGTACGCCAAATTAAAATCTATGGCAACCAAATCACCTTTGGGGATTTTCATGTCAATATACCTACCACCAATATAACTTTCATTTCCATTGGACGCATCCGAAAAAGGCAAAAACAAATAGTCTTTAAACTCCTCTTTTTTAGAAAGTTCAATGTTCTTGTAAAGGTTCAATTTAAACGTTTTTTCATCTATTGTAAACGCCAATTCGCCATACTTCACATATATTGGTCTTCGTTCTTTTGTCGTTTTCATTTCAAAAGGCTTTTCACTTTCGGTTCTCGTAAATTTTGCAACAACAAAATACTTACTATCGATTGGAAAATAATCCAACTTTTCAAAAACTGCTCGATCTTCCTCTGTCAACGGACTTTCCTCTTTTGAAGCAAATTCCTTATTGAGTTGTTTCTGAAAAGCTTCTACAGCCGAAACATCAAATTTTTCTTGGCAGAAACCAGCAACAGAAATAAAAAACAACACCAAAAACACTACTTTTTTCATCTTACGTCTTTATTGCAAAAATAGTTTAAAAGTTACAAAAAGACAACCGTGCAAAGCCACAAAGTTTTTTACCTTTACAGGATTGAAAATTTCACTATGTTAAAAACCGCTTTTTATCGCTATATCAATAATTTCAGGGGATTTTCAAGAGAAATTTGGATACTCGCCATCATCACTTTTATCAATCGTGCCGGAACGATGGTTTTGCCTTTTTTATCCAAATACCTAAAAGAAAACTTGCATTTTTCCTATAGCGAAGTAGGATGGATTATGGTTTCTTTTGGATTTGGTTCGATGTTAGGCTCCTGGCTTGGCGGAAAATTAGCCGACAAAATAGGATTTTACAGGGTCATGATTTTCAGTTTATTCACCAGTGGAATAGGCTTTTTGGTATTGCAATTTGTCACTTCCTTTTGGGGATTGTGCATCGGAATGTTTAGCATAATGGTTCTGGCCGACATGTTCCGACCAGCAATGTTTGTTTCGCTTGGTGCCTATGCAAAACCCGAAAACAGAACCCGAGCCCTTACTTTAGTTCGCCTTGCCGTAAATCTAGGTTTCGCTGCAGGACCTGCTTTGGGTGGATTAATCATCATGGGAATGGGCTATAAAGGTTTGTTTTGGGTGGACGGTTCAACGTGTATTCTCGCCATTTTAATTTTTGCCTTTTTGGTAAAAGAAAAGAAAAAAACACCCTTACAAGGAAATTCAAATACCGGAACACTAGAAGTCGTTTCTGTTTTCAAGGACAAAATATTTTGGATTTTCCTATTTGTAAGTTTTGTAACCGCAATGATATTCTTCCAACTGTTCACAACACTTCCGCTGTACCACCACGAAATGTTTGGCTTGACCGAATTTCAAACAGGCCTCTTAATGACATTGAACGGACTGCTCATTTTTTCATTAGAAATGCCAATTGTGAGTTATTTTGAAAGAAAAAAAATTCAAAAACTAAAAATCATCCTTTGGGGAACACTATTAATGTCGGTTGGGTTCTATTTGTTGCTCATCAATATTTGGGCTGGAATATTAATCATTAGCATGATTTTCATCTCCATTGGAGAAATTTTCGCCTTTCCCTTCTCGAACACATTTGCTTTAAGCAGAGCACCCGTTGGGCATGAAGGTCGCTATATGGCAATATACACGATGAGTTTCAGCACTGCACACATTGTAAGTTCCAAAATGGGAATGGAAATTATAGGGCATTTCGGATACCAATGGGACTGGGTTTTCATGGGAAGTTTTGGCGTTCTTGCCGCTTTTTGTTGCATTTGGATTCAAAAATTATTGAAATTAGAATCCAAAGCGAGTGCCTAATATCTTCAGAAATTGATTAATTTTGCAGTATCAAATAAAAATTGAATTACAATGGCCAAAGGAATACACACAGGAATTATAGAAATTGACGAAAACGGAAATTACTTTTGCGGAGATTTTCTTCTTGATTACCAAATGGTTGCAAAAAGCTTCAAGCTAGGTGACAAAATTACCATCAAAACCGTAATTGTAAACCCAAGTGACAAATCGTATGCTACCTATGAAAAAAAATCTAGGAATTTTGCCATCGCAAACGAAAAACAAGACAAAGACTAACTAGCATGTACAAAGTTCTAGCCAAAATAAACAAGCTCCTTTTACCCAGTTTCACCAAGCAACGATTGGATTTAGCCAAAGCTAAGAATTGGCAAAAGGCACTCATTGGCTATCGTTATTTTGTAACTACAAGAGCATTAGGATAGTGCATTTATTTTCAAGTTTTATTGATTTTATTTGAAATTAGATTTGGAAACTAGACATTTATTCCTATATTTGCACCCACAAAATGGCCTTGTGGCGCAACTGAATAGCGCACTTGATTACGGCTCAAGAGGTTACTGGTTTGAATCCAGTCAAGGTCACAAAAACCCTTATAAACATAGTTTGTAAGGGTTTTTTCTTTTTGCCTCTTTTTGTTTTTTGTCGAAGCAGCCGCTTTGTTTTTCACCTCACCTTCCCTCCCGCCATTCGCTATATCTCTTGTGGCGAACCCCGCCACAACAGGATGCCGCTACTGTCAGGGCTAAGCAATTCGGTTTGATTTTCTGACACTCCTCCAAAATAAATAACAACCAAAAGTTTTGTTTTTATAAAATTTATACTACATTTATCAAAAATACAAACAGTGTATTTCACCACGAAATAAGATTCTTTTATTTCATGGAACACACCGGCAAACCATTCGCTTTGCCACGATTACCTCCCTCACAAAGCATGCGCAGAATTAGCGACGAATACAACTCGTTTTTTTTGTTGCTGATTACAATTTTTAAATTATTATCACAACCATACGAAAGGATTCGTGCGGTAATGTGATTTTAAATGAAGTATCTATTAAGTTAGAAACAAAAAAGTTAGAATAAAAAACGTAAATATTAAGCAAAAAATAAAATAAATTATGGATTTGAAAGATCAACTTAAACTAATCGCAGACCGAACAAAACACAAAGAAAGTATCCAAACTGAAGAAGCAACAAAAAACGCATTTATTATGCCTTTTTTACAATCATTAGGTTATGATGTTTTTAATCCATTAGAAGTTGTTCCTGAATTTGTTGCAGATATTGGAATAAAAAAAGGTGAAAAAATTGATTACGCAATTTTCAAAGATGGACATCCAACTATTTTAGTAGAATGCAAAGATTGGCGACAAAATTTAAATGTTCACGATGGGCAACTATTAAGATATTTTCACGTTTCAAAAGCAAAATTTGGCTTATTAACAAATGGTATTGTTTACCGATTTTACTCTGATTTAGTTGCTCCAAACAAAATGGATGAAAAACCATTCTTGGAATTTAATATCACAGAGATTAAAGACAACCAAATTGACGAATTAAAAAAGTTTCACAAAGCAAATTTTGATGCTGAAAGCATAGTAAATACAGCAAGTGAAATGAAGTTTATGAATGAACTTAAACATTTGCTTAATAAAGAATTAACTGAGCCAACTCCTGAATTTGTAAAACATTTTGCAAAACAAGTTTATCCAAGCGTAGTAACTTCAAGAGTATTGGAGCAATTCACAGAATTGACTAAAAAGTCTGTACAGCATTATATCAGTGATTTAATTACTGAAAGATTAAAGACTGCATTATCAAAAGAAGATGAAAAAAGTAAATCTGAAAATGCTGCGGAAATATCAGCAGAACAAAATCTGGAAGATATTAGTAAAATTAACACCACAGAAGAAGAACTTGAAGGATTTTTGATTGTTAAAACTATTTTACGACAAAAAATACCCGTTACAAGAGTAACTTATCGTGATGCACAATCATATTTTGCAATTTTTCTAGATGACAATAACCGAAAAGCAGTTTGTAGATTATATCTTAATGGTGGTAAAAAATTTATAGGATTATTAGACGAGAACAAAAAAGAAACTAAAACCGAAATTGGAAGTTTGGACGATATTTTTAATTATTCAGCAGAATTGTTAAAAACAATTGAACAATATGATAAATAGGAAGTTATGAAAAAATAAAAATATCAGTTTTGCAAGATTGAGATTTAGGATTAAATTTAAAGATAGTGTTGAATTTAAAGATTAGCAAATCCGAAAATAGTGATTAATTTAATCCCAAACCTGCTGTAGTACCAAAACGCTGGAAGTAATAATATCCGAAAATAGAAAAAAAACTATGGAAAACATAAAAGAATTAGAAATTTTACAACTTCATTATTATTTAAGTGGACATTCTCATTCGATGGATGCAAAAATTTACAATAAAGTAGAATCGGAATTATTAAAAATTATTGAAGAAGTTTCACGAGTTCTTGATTTAGAAATCTCAGTTGAAATTCAAGCTCTTGAAGAAGGTGGTTTAAAAGCGATATATAAATTTTTAAACAAGAAAAAAAACAAAAGACAAATTGTTATTATCGGAACTTTCTTTGCTGGAATTGTAGCGACAATTATGTCAGATGTTATTTCTGATAAAATTAAAACTGATCCAGAAATGGAGAAGTTAAAGAAAGATAAAATTGAATTAGAAATTCAAAAACTGAAAAAAGAATTAAAATCTGACGTGGAAATTAATTTTAAAGAAAATGAACTTATAATTGATAAAGAATTTATTGAAAATTTATCTATGTACATTTCTGAAATTAATAAAATAAAAATTTCAAAATCAAAATTTTATGAACTTCTAACCAAAGAAAATAGGATAGAAAAAGTTTCTACTCAAGAATTGAATGAAAATTATGAACCAATTTCAGAAGAAAAGATAGTTCCTAGAAAAGATTTTAAACTCTTCATCATTAACGAAGCAGAAATTGAAGCAGATTATCAATATTTTGTGGAACTTGAAATTATTTCACCAGTTCTTAAAAAAAGCAAACTTAATTGGAGAGCTTTATATAATGGTGAACAAATTACATTTAGTTTAAACGACGAAAATTTTAAAAATTTGGTTACAAATAAAAATTTACAATTTTCTAATGGAACAAAAATAATTTGCGAATTAGAGACTAAACAAAAAATGAATGATGACGGGGAAATTTTAAGCGCTGGAAGAACAGTTTATAATGTAACTAAAATAATATATTCTGACGGAACAATTGTAGATTTATAAAATTACTAATGCTACCTCGCTCGCGCGAACGTCACGCTCGTGCCCACAAAGAAAGAAGTGAAATAATAGTGAATTGAATGATGGGATTGCCGCGTTCCTCGCAATGACATTC
>CALPQA020000120.1 GCA_943325595.2 Auritidibacter sp. Marseille-P8566 | reverse complement strand
GTCCCAAAACGAGTCTCAACATCAAAATCTTCTTTTTTTACAATCAAGCTGTCGTGAAGCATTCTGTAGGCAACCAAATCTTCAATAGAAACTAATTTCAAATCAAATTTCTTAGCCACCTCCACTAATTGCGGCAATCGCGCCATAGTTCCATCTTCATTCATAATTTCTACAATCACACCTGCCGATTTGAAACCTGCCAAACGCGCAAAATCAATCGCTGCTTCCGTATGTCCTGTTCTTCTTAAAACGCCACCTTGCTTTGCAATCAATGGGAAAATATGTCCTGGTCGTGCCAATTCGTGCGGTTTAGTTTCAGAATCTACCAATGCCAAAATTGTTTTAGCTCTGTCAGATGCGGAAATTCCGGTTGTTACTCCATTGCCACGCAAATCTACAGAAACCGTAAATGCCGTTTCCATAGGATCAGTATTGTTATTTACCATTACGTGCAATCCTAATTCCTTGCACCGGCTTTCTGTTAGTGGAGCGCAAATCAATCCTCGTCCGTGAGTAGCCATAAAATTTATCATTTCTGGCGTTACTTTTTCGGCTGCAGCCAAGAAATCTCCTTCGTTTTCTCGATCTTCATCATCAACCACAATAATTATTTTACCTTTACGAATATCCTCAATGGCTTCTACTATTGTGTTTAATTTGAATGTTGGAATTGACATTTTATTTAATTTTGTGATGGAAATAATTTTTGAAATAATTTTTGAAAAGGAAGTAAAATACTATCAATATTGAAAAGTCCAATATCATTTGTAGCTCTATAGGTTAATAAAATTGCTAAAGGTGTCAAAACGAAGGACGACATCCAAGAACCGAAAAATGGCGAAATTCCGTTTTCTTCTGCTAACCTTTTGCCAAAAGTATTAATAAAGTGAAAAGTTATAAATATTAAAACTGCAAATACAATTGGGAGTCCAATCCCGCCTTTTCTTATAATTGCTCCCAATGGCGCGCCAATGAAAAACATCATCAAACAAGCAAATGCAACTACAAACTTATCATATAAAGAAATAAAATGACTGTTTATGATTTTTTGTTTATTTTTCATTTCATCCTTCGAACTATCGATTGAAAAAAGTGTATTTGTAATGGTACTGGCGGCAAACTGAAGAATTTGGAGTTTGTCATTTTCATCTAAAAGTGAAAGTAAATCAGCTTTAGCCGTTTCATTTTTTAGTGGTAAAATTGCTTTGTTAACATTAATTAATCCAACCCGTTGGTGAATATTGTCTGCAAAAGATACGATATCACGATTGTAATTTTTATTCAAAGAATCAATCGTATAATTCAACTCGCTGATATTCAACATTGTAGTTGTATTTGTGATATTTTGATCGTTTTGATTTCCATTTAATATCGATAAATCTAGATTGATTACATCTTTTTTGAAGGAAGCTTTCGCAAATGGAATCTTATTTCGATCCTCATATCTCTTTGGAATTAAATCCTCATAATAGTAACCATCATTTAAAACCAATTTTAATATATTAGAATTTTCATTACTTATTAAATCACCATCTTTTGCTTTAATAACGGTACGAACGCCATCGCCACGTAATGATTTTTTATGAATCGTAATTCCTGTAAGATGGTTTCCGTTTTCTCCCGATTTTTTATCGACTTTAATTGTATAATACCCAATTTCACTAAATTGACCTTCGGCAATTGCCATTGCAGGCTTTCTTTGCGCAATATTTTTTCTGAAATTGATGAATTTATATTCGGCATACGGAATTACATTGTTTGCAAATACAAAAGCCAAAACACTAAGGAATAATATGAATATCGTTAAACTTTTCATTGCCCGTTGCAACGATATTCCTGCCGATTTCATTGCAGCAAATTCGTAGTTTTCAGCCAAATTTCCAAATGTCATAATGGAAGCTAACAAAACTGAAAGTGGCAATACCAATGGAATAATTCGTGGCATTCCAAAAAGCAAGAATTTGACAATTAGCATCAAATCCAAGTCGCGACCTGCTAAATCATAGATAAAAAGCCAAATCGTTTGAAGGATGAATATAAAAAACAAAATTACAAATACCGTAGTAAATGTAATTGTGAAAGTTTTTAAAATGTATTTGTCAAGTATCTTCAAATTAATCTAATTTATTGATATAGTATTTTGGGTACTTACTTGCGTCAAAGATAAATTGATTCTTTGATAATGGTTGGTTGGTTTTGAAAGAATTAACAGTCAAAGTTGTTTTGGTTCCATTCTTTCCAACCTCAATTAAATTATAGATGTTTTTGGTTTGAATGTCAATACCTAAAAGGATTTCTTTACGTTGGTCTTTCGAGCTATTTGGCGTCAATTTAATATATTGAATTTTGCGCCCTTTAACATTCTGTAAAATATCCCAATTGAATTTATATCCTGTATTGAAAAAAGTAAGCATTTTTGAAGGTGTAATGGCATTATCTTCTTTCTCATTCAATTTAGAAATCGAAACTTCTTCATCTTCAGGGTTAATCGTATAGGTTTTTTTTCCATCAAACATTTTCGTTACGCCCATTAAATTCAATACATACATATTGCCTTTCATCGTAACATTTCCCTTACTTTCCTGATTGATATTCTCTTTTAAATTATTTAAAGAATATTTAAAATCAATGATGATATTATCATAACCTTTGATTTTTGAGGTTACTTCATCTAACAATGCTTTTGCTTTTTTGTCTTGAGATTGAACACCAAAAGGAAGTAGCAATGCAAATGCCAGAAGCATTAAAAACGTTTTAAATTGCACAGTTTTTATTGGAAATAAATTAATTTTCATTTTAGGATTTAGTTTTGTTCATTACTGAAAAATTGATCGAGAGCGGCCAAATCTAAAATATTTACGTTTCGTGCTTTACTTCCTTCAAACGGACCAACAATTCCGGCAGCTTCCAACTGATCTATCAATCTTCCTGCGCGGTTATAGCCTAATTTGAGTTTTCTTTGCAACAGCGATGCAGAACCTTGTTGTGCTGTTACAATGATTTCGGCAGCTTCTCTAAATAAGGAATCTCTCTCGGAAATATCCATATCAAGATTAATGCCACTTTCATCACCAACAAATTCTGGAAGCAAATAAGCATCTGGATACGCTTTTTGAGCACCAATGAATTCTGTAATTTTTTCAACTTCTGGAGTATCAATAAAAGCACATTGCACCCGAACAATATCGTTTCCATTCGTATATAACATATCACCACGTCCAATCAATTGATCGGCACCTTGTGTATCTAAAATAGTTCTTGAATCAATTTTTGAAGTTACTCTAAACGCAATTCTCGCAGGGAAATTTGCTTTTATCAAACCTGTAATTACGTTTACAGATGGTCGTTGTGTTGCTATAATCAAGTGAATCCCAATCGCTCTTGCCAACTGTGCCAGTCTCGCAATCGGTGTTTCAACTTCTTTTCCAGCGGTCATAATCAAATCGGCAAACTCATCGACAACCAATACAATATAGGGTAAAAAACGATGCCCATTTTCAGGGTTTAATTTGCGGGCTTTGAATTTATCATTGTATTCCTTAATATTTCGAACCATTGCATCTTTCAATAACGAATAACGGTTGTCCATTTCCACACAAAGGGAATTCAACGTGTTGACAACCTTGGCATTATCAGTGATAATGGCATCACCAGAATCTGGTAATTTAGCCAAATAATGTCTTTCTATTTTATTAAAAAGAGTCAATTCCACTTTTTTTGGATCTACCAAAACGAATTTTACTTCAGCGGGATGTTTTTTATATAGTAAAGAGGTTAAAACAGCATTTAAACCAACGGATTTCCCTTGACCAGTAGCTCCTGCCATCAATAAATGGGGCATTTTAGCCAAATCAACCACGAATGTTTCATTGGAAATTGTTTTCCCTAAAGCAATTGGCAATTCCATTTCAGCTTCTTGAAAACGTGCTGAACCAATTACACTTTTCATAGAAACCATAGTCGGATTCTTGTTTGGAACCTCAATTCCAATAGTTCCTTTTCCAGGAATTGGTGCAATAATACGAATTCCTAAAGCCGATAGGGACAAGGCAATATCGTCTTCTAAACTCTTGATTTTTGAAATACGAATTCCAGCTTCTGGCACAATTTCATACAACGTAACCGAAGGACCAACGGTTGCTTTTATTTGAGCAATCTCAATTTTATAATTGCGAAGTGTTTCTAAAATACGATTTTTATTTTCTTCTAATTCTTCCTGATTGATGGTAATTCCGCCAGATGAATATTCTTTTAGTAAATCTAAAGTTGGAAATTTATAGTTTGATAATTCTAAAGTTGGATCAAACAATCCAAAATCAGCTACCAATCGAGAGGCTAAATTTTCCTCTACAATATCTTCTTCGTGAGCTTTTTCAATTACAAATTCACTTTCAATTTCAGGCACATCTTCAGAAATAACTTCTGGTTCTTTAGAAGGCGTAATAGAAAATGGGGTAGTTTTCAAAACAGGATCCATATTGATTTCTGATGCATTACTAATCGTAGGTTTCAATGCTTCTTTATTAATTTCAAATTGCGAAACTGGCTTCAAAATCGGTTCTTCAAATTCCTCTTCTTCTGCAACTGCAAATTCTTCTAAATTGTATAAACCTTCAGAAGCTGTTCTTTTCACAGGGGTTAATTCGGTGTCAATTTCATCTTTAGTTCTTTCAAAAAATGCTTTTATTGCATCAGGCGATATTTTTATTTTGAATATCAAATAGATAATTATCCCTAATAATAAAACCAAAAGTGTTCCCGATTTTCCTATATAAGCCTGAGAAAACAAGTTCATTTCATAACCAATTGTACCGCCTAATTCTGGTAATGAGGTTGCGAAAAATCCAAGTAAAATGGAAATAATTACTATTGCAAACAAATCCCAAAACCATACATTTTTCATTTTTTTCAATGAAATATCCATCACTAAGAAAGCGCCAGTCAAGAAAAATAATTTTACAAATAAGAAGGAAGCAGCACCAAAACCTCTGTATATAAAGAAATCTGCTAAGAAAGCACCAAATTTACCCAACCAATTATTTACGGTTTTAGAGCGATTTGCCAATTCCGAAACAGCACTTTGATCTTCTTGACCGTGAATGAAAAAAGAAATAAATGCCAATAGCAAAGCTACAGAAAATAATATCAATACAAATCCAAGCAAGATTTTATATTGTCGTCCTAATTTCCAAGGTTTTTTATCTTCAGAATTAGCTTCTTTTTTATCTGTAGTAAGTGTCTTTTTCGCCATTCTTGATTGTGCTAATTTCTATTAAAACAAAGAATTCTATTTATATGAATTTTGGTATATAAATCATCAAACCGATTGCAATTGCAGTCATTGCTGCAAAAAATACCGCACCAGCCGCAATGTCTTTTATAAAACCAATTTTTTGGTGAAACTCAGGATGAATAAAATCAGCTACTTTTTCTACTGCCGTATTCAATCCTTCTATGCTCAAAACTAAGCCAATTGCTAACGTTTGAAACATCCATTCCTCGTGAGAAATATTAAAGTACAAACCCGCAATAATCAAACCAACCGCCAAAGTTGATTGCACCATTATACTGTGTTCGGTTGTTATCAATTTGATTGCGCCTTTTAACGCAAATCCCATACTTTTAAATCTTCCTGTAACAAAGGTATTGTCTTTTTGAAATTCCATAATCGATATTAAAGTGCTGCTAAAGCTGCATCATAATTAGGCTCATTGGCAATTTCACCAACTTGTTCTGTGTGAGAAATTACTCCGTTTTCATCAATCACGATGATAACTCTTGAATGCAAACCTGTCAAAACGCTATCAGAAATTTCCAAACCGTAGTCTTTTCCAAAAGCACCCGTATTAAAATCCGAAAGATTAATTACATTTTCAAGCCCTTCAGCACCACAAAAACGACTTTGTGCAAAAGTCAAATCTCTCGAAATGCACAACACTTTTGTATTTGCCAAAGCACTCGCTTTTTCGTTGAATTTTCTAACTGAAGTAGCGCAAGTTCCCGTATCAATGCTTGGAAAAATATTCAAAACCAATTTGCTTCCTGCAAAATCTGCCAAGGTTGCTATTGATAAATCGCCTTTAACTAATTTAAAATCGATGGCTTTTGATCCCGCCATTGGTATTTCACCACTTGTGTTTATTGGAGTTCCTCCTAATGTTATTGCTGCCATTTTCGCTATTTTTTTTAAGCACCAAAAGTAAGCAATTATATCGGGAATAAAAAAATTGCTATTAACTAAGGATTAAGTAATCTTATATTTTATT
>CALPQA020000119.1 GCA_943325595.2 Auritidibacter sp. Marseille-P8566 | reverse complement strand
GTTTTATAGTTTTAGAATGGGAGGCAAGGGAGCCTAAAAAAATTGGAAAAGGGAAAGAAACTGTTCAAAAAAAGCAGGAAATTTCTTATTCAGAAATAAAAAAAGCAATAGTTGTAATAATTTTTTAATTGATAGTACATGGAAAATTTAGCATTAATCGATTCATTTTCAGAGTTTAAAGATGATAAACTTATTGATCGTGTAACGCTTATGGCGATATTAGAAGATGTGTTTAGAAATGCATTGAAGAAAAAATTTGGTTCGGATGATAATTTTGATATTATTATTAATCCAGATAAAGGAGATATGGAAATTTGGCAAAGAAGAGTTATCGTTGCTGACGATGATTTGGACTTAGACCACCTTGAAATTACTTTAACAGAAGCTAGAAAAATTGAACCCGATTTTGAAATTGGAGAAGAAGTTTCTGAAGAAGTAAAATTAGTAGATCTTGGAAGAAGAGCTATTTTGGCTTTGCGTCAAAATT
Organism: Auritidibacter sp. Marseille-P8566; assembly: GCA_943325595.2. The sequence continues at coordinate 5,794 of CALPQA020000119.1, read as the reverse complement.
TAATCTCTAAAATTCACGAACACGACAACACAAATCTTTACAAACAATTTAAAGATTTAATTGGCGAAATATATACTGCAGAAGTACACCATGTTCGTCCAAGAGTTGTGATCTTGGTTGATGATGAAGGAAATGAAATTATTTTACCAAAAGAAAAACAAATTCCATCTGACTTTTTCCGTAAAGGAGATAATGTTCGTGGAATTATTGAAAGCGTTGAATTGAAAGGTAACAAACCTCAAATTATTATGTCTAGAACATCAGAATTGTTCTTAGAAAAATTATTTGAACAAGAAATCCCTGAAGTTTTTGACGGTTTAATTATGGTTAAAAAAGTAGTGAGAATTCCAGGTGAAAAAGCAAAAGTAGCTGTAGATTCTTATGATGACCGTATTGACCCAGTTGGTGCTTGTGTTGGTATGAAAGGTTCTCGTATTCATGGAATTGTTCGTGAATTAGGAAACGAAAATATTGATGTTATTAATTATACTGATAACATTCAATTGTTTATTACAAGAGCATTGAGTCCTGCAAAAGTTTCTTCAATAAAAATAAATGAAGAAACAAAAAGAGCAGAAGTATTTTTGAAATTAGAAGAAGTATCAAAAGCCATCGGAAGAGGTGGACATAACATCAGATTAGCAGGTCAATTGACAGGTTATGAATTAGATGTAATCAGAGAAGGAAGCACGGTCGAAAGTGATGACGATGTTGAATTAACAGAGTTTTCAGATGAAATCGAAGCATGGGTAATTGAAGAGTTTGCAAAAATTGGGTTGGATACTGCAAGAAGTATTTTAGGTCAAGATGTAAATGATTTGGTAAGAAGAACTGACCTAGAAGAGGAAACAATTTTAGATGTAATGAGAATATTGAAAGAAGAATTTGAAAGCTAAATGAATTTCTTCTAACAACACAACAAAAAAGGTAATAATAAAAAGGTTTTATGTCTGAAGAGAGAGTAATTAGAATAAACAAGGTTTTAAGGGAATTGAATATTTCGTTAGAAAGAGCTGTGGATTATCTAAAAGATAAGGGAATTGCCATTGATGCAAATCCAAACGCAAAAATTTCTGATAAGGAATTCGGTATTCTTCAAAACCAATTTGCAGGCGACAAGGGGAACAAAGAGGCTTCGAAAGAAGTTGGCGAAGAGAAAAGAAAAGAAAAAGAAGCCTTGCGCATCGAAAGAGAAAAAGAAATCGATGACAAACGCAAGCTAGATGAAGAGCGTCAAAGACAGCAACAAGAAGTTATCAAAGCGAGAACTGTTGTTTCTGCTCCTAAGCAAGTAGGTACATTGGATTTAAATCCTAAAAAACCTGCTGCGTCACCAGTTGCTAAAGTTGAAGCTCCAATTGAAGCTGCAGCAGAAGTTGCAAAGCCTATTCAAACCGAATCTTCTAAAGTTGCTCCTAGTGTTGAACAAGATGCGCCTGTTAAAGAGGCAATTGAAGTTCCAAAGGCAAAACAAGCTTTTGTAAAAAAAGAAGTTAAGCCAATAGTAGCAAATAAAGAAGCGGTAGAAACTCCAGAACCAATAGTAAAAACTCCAAAAGTTGTTGTTGAAGCTCCAATCGAAGATTTTACGACTCAATATCAAAAACTTTCTGGTGCAACTTTAACAGGTCAAGTAATTGATTTATCTCAATTCAACAAACCTAAAAAGAAAAAAGAAGAGCCTAAAATTACACCAAACAAACCAGGTGCGCCAGGTGCAGTAGGTGCTAATAATGCCAATAAAAATAAAAGGAAACGTATTATTACTAAGCCAGGTGCTCCAAGACCACCTGCAACTCCTGGAGTTCCAGGTGCGCCAAATCCTAATAAAATTACACCAAATGTTGGTGGTGGAGGTTTCAATGCCAACAGAAGTGCTCGTCCTGGATTTGTAAAAGGAAACAGACCTGCAATTGTTGCAAAAGTAGAGCCTACAGAAGAAGAAGTAAAAAATCAAATCCGTGAAACTTTAGAAAAACTACAAGGAAAAGGTGGTAAATCTAAAGCAGCAAAATACAGAAGAGATAAAAGAGATACGCACCGTCAAAAATCAGATGACGAGCAAAGAGCAATAGATGAAGGAAGTAAAACTATAAAAGTTACCGAATTCGTTACTGTTGGAGAAATTGCCATCATGATGGATGTGCCAATTACGAAAGTTATTGGAACTTGTATGTCACTTGGAATAATGGTTACCATGAACCAACGTCTTGATGCTGAAACATTAACTATTGTTGCAGATGAATTTGGTTATGAAGTTGAATTTATCACTGTAGACATCGAAGAAGCGATTCAAGTTGTTGCAGATAAAGAAGAAGATTTAGTTTTCAGAGCGCCAATTGTAACTGTAATGGGTCACGTCGATCACGGTAAAACATCTTTGCTAGATTACATCCGTAAGGAAAATGTAATTGCAGGTGAATCTGGAGGAATTACACAACACATCGGTGCCTACGGAGTAACGTTAGAAGACGGTCAAAAAATAGCATTTTTAGATACACCAGGACACGAGGCATTTACAGCAATGCGTGCGCGTGGTGCTCAAGTTACCGATATTGCAATTATTGTAATTGCTGCCGATGACGATATCATGCCTCAAACAAAAGAAGCAATTTCTCATGCTCAAGCAGCGGGAGTTCCTATTATATTTGCAATCAACAAAATTGATAAGCCAAATGCTAATGTTGAGAAAATAAAAGAAAAATTAGCAGGTATGAATTTACTTGTTGAAGATTGGGGTGGAAAAATTCAATCACACGATATTTCTGCAAAAGTAGGGACAGGTGTAAAAGAATTATTAGAAAAAGTATTGCTTGAAGCAGAAATTTTAGATCTAAAATCAAACCCTAATAAAGCCGCTCAAGGAACTGTTGTTGAAGCTTTCTTGGATAAAGGTAAAGGATATGTTTCTACAATATTAGTTCAACATGGAACTTTGAAAGTTGGTGATTATATGCTTGCTGGAAAACACCATGGAAAAATTAAAGCAATGCACGATGAGAGAGGGCATGTTGTTACAGAAGCAGGACCTTCAACGCCAGTTTCAGTATTGGGATTAGATGGAGCTGCTACTGCGGGAGATAAATTCAACGTTTTTGAAGACGAGAAAGAAGCGAAACAAATTGCTTCAAAACGTTCTCAATTGATGCGGGAACAATCTGTTCGTACACAACGACACATCACACTTGATGAAATCGGACGTAGAATTGCTTTAGGACAATTTAAAGAATTGAACATCATCTTGAAAGGGGATGTGGATGGTTCTGTTGAAGCACTATCTGATTCGTTCTCTAAATTATCTACAGAAGAAATTCAAATTAATATCATACATAAAGGAGTTGGAGCAATTACTGAAACTGACGTAATGTTGGCTTCTGCATCAGATGCAATTATTATCGGATTTAATGTCCGTCCTGCTGGAAATGCTAGACAATTAGCAGACAAAGAAGAAATTGATATCCGTTACTATTCAATTATTTATGCTGCTATTGATGACTTAAAAGATGCGATGGAAGGAATGTTAGCTCCTGAAATGAAAGAAGAAATTCTTGGAACTGCCGAAATTAGAGAGATCTTCAAAATCTCTAAAGTAGGTTCAATTGCAGGAAGTATGGTAATGGACGGTAAAATAGTTAAAAACGCCAAAATGAGAATTATCAGAGATGGTGTTGTAGTATTTACTGGAGAATTATTAGCTTTAAAACGTTTCAAAGACGATGTTCGAGATGTTGCTAAAGGGTATGATTGTGGTATTCAAATTAAAGGATACAATGATATTGAAGAAAGAGATATTATTGAATCGTACCATGAAGTTGCCATCAAAAAGAAACTGAAATAAAATTCAGTTTTATACAAAAACGTCCCGAGCAATCGGGACGTTTTTTTTTATAAAATAAATGCTATTTATTGGGTTTAATCACAAATGCATTGGGATATCTTTTTTTGAAAATCATTAATTTTTTTTCGGCTTCAATTCTCGTTTTGAAGTTCCCAACCCATACTTTGTAGGCCGGCGTATTAAAAATAATTGTAGCGTCAAAATCTAAAAAATCGCGTTTAAAATCCGTTAATATCTTTTTAGAAGTTTCACTATCACCATTATAAATTTGAATTTTATAAACGTCATTAACTGTTATAGAGGCATTTATTTTTCTCTTTTCATTCAATAAATTTTCAAATTTTGGATTTTGTGAAACGGTAACTTTTTCTTCCTGAGCAAATAAATTTGAGTTGATTAGCAAAAAAAATAGTGCTGATTTTGAGAGCGTTTTTATCGTTAATATTTTCATAAAGCGGTGATTTTTATACAAATGTAATCTTTATTAAATATCTTAAAATGATTTTGTTATTTAGAATTGATATAAATTGATATTTAAGACTGTTTTAGGGTTTTGAGAATAGTTCTTAAGTCGTATTTTTGTGCAAGTTTTAAAAGAGTTATTGGTTTGTTATGTTTTTTTAATTTCAGATACAGTGCTTTATTTTAGTCGATAATTATTATAATAATATGAAAAACGTGGGTAACCATAATTCGATTTCGAGAAGTTTGATTTTAAGTTTTGCAGCAATGCTAACTTTATCAGTTACTTCATTAGCGCAAACCGCTGCTCCCGCTGCACCTGCGCCTGCACCTACTGCAGTTGCTGCTCCAGCAGCTACAGGTGGAGATCCTGTAAAAGGAAAAGATCTTTTCAATTCTAATTGTGCCGCTTGTCATAAGCTTGATGCTAAAATGACCGGTCCTGCTTTGAGAGGTATTTCTTCTAGGCTAACTAACGAGTGGCTGTATAAGTGGATTCACAACAGTCAAGATTTAATAAAATCGGGTGATGCCGAAGCAGTTAGAGTAAGTAAGGAATATAATGGTTCAGTAATGACCTCTTTCCCTCAATTAACTACAGGAGATATTGATAACATTATTGCTTACACTTCTGAGCCTAAAGCAGAACCTGTAGTTTCTACATCTGCTGCGCCTCCGGGAACAACTCAGGCATCTGGTGGGGTTTCTAATGATTTAGTTTTAGCTGTTTTGTCATTTGTAATGTTGATGCTAATTGTAATGCTTTATTTAGTGAACAATGTTCTTACTAAAGTAGCAAAAGCAAATGGAATTGAATTGACGAAAGCACAGCCTACAACTCCAATTTGGAAAGCATTTGCTAAAAACCAATTTTTAGTATTAGTAACGTCAATATTTTTATTGCTTGCAAGTGGCTATTTCGTTTACGGATATTTAATGCAGATAGGTGTTGACCAAAACTATGAGCCAATTCAACCAATTCATTATTCACACAGAATACATGCTGGTAGCAATGGAATCAATTGTAAGTATTGTCACTCGGCTGCACGTGTAAGTAAAAATGCTGGAATTCCTTCATTAAATATTTGTATGAATTGTCACAAAAATATTGCGGAAGTATCTGATACAACTGCAACAGCTGATTATTCTAAAGCATTCTACGATGGAGAAATTCAAAAATTATACAAAGCAGTAGGTTGGGATAAAGACAATCAAAAATACACTGGAAAAACAGAGCCTGTGAAATGGGTTCGTATTCATAACTTACAAAGTTTTGTGTATTTCAATCACTCTCAACACGTAACAACTGCGGGAATCGAATGTCAAACTTGCCACGGTCCAGTTCAAACGTATGAAATTCAAAAACAATTTGCGCCACTTACAATGGGATGGTGTATTAATTGTCACAGAAAAACAGAAGTTAAAATGGAAGGAAACGGTTATTATACCAAAATCCACGAAGAACTTTCTAAAAAATACGGAGTTGACAAGCTT
>CALPQA020000118.1 GCA_943325595.2 Auritidibacter sp. Marseille-P8566 | reverse complement strand
TGAATATTTTTGAACCGTATTTTGATTGTACTTCTTCTAATCTGTTTTGATTGATGTCGGAAATTTGAACGATTGCTCCTTCTTTAACCAAATAATCTACTAAGGTTTCGCCAACATGCCCAATTCCTTGAACTAAGACTTTTTTTCCGCTTAGATTGTCCGTACCAAATTTGTATTTTGCGGCTGCTTTCATTCCCATGTAAACGCCATAGGCCGTTACCGGAGAAGGATTTCCAGACCCACCTTTACTTTGAGAAATTCCAGTTACAAATGGCGTAACTTCTCTAATCAAGTCCATGTCTTCTGTGGTTGTTCCAACATCTTCGGCAGTAATGTAGCGTCCGCTTAAAGAATTTACATATTCACCAAATTTTGTAATCAATTCTGGTGTTTTATCGATTTTAGAATCTCCAATAATAACTGCCTTTCCACCACCAAGATTCAATCCTGTAATGGCTGATTTATAGGTCATTCCACGAGAAAGTCGTAGCACATCATTTAAGGCTTCCCACTCATTTGTATATTTCCACATTCTAGTTCCTCCCAAAGCAGGTCCCAAAGTTGTGTTATGAATTCCAATTATTGCTTTTAAACCAGTATCTTTGTCGTTGCAAAAAACAATTTGCTCGTGATTATCAAATGACATTTGTCCGAAAACAGGGTCAACTTTATGAAGTTCGTTTGCATTTATAATCTCTGTAGTCATGGCTTTACTTTTTTAAAAAAATTAATTTACGGTTTTGATAATATGTTACTACAAATCTAATTAAAAAATACAGTTATCGCACTGTTTTTATATTAATTTTATATAATTGCTATTTTTTGACATTAATATCGGTTACGACATGTTATTGATTTTTTACTATTATTATCAAATTACAACACTAAAAAAAACAATTATCTTAATAAGATGAAAGAATTACAATACTTAAACAAATACTTCGTAAAATACAGATTCCGATTCCTAGTTGGAATTTTCATTACTATAATTGCCCAAATTTTCTTTCTATTTACCCCGAAATTAATAAGTAAGTCATTTGATGCAATTGAATCATTTTCTGCAAAAACTTCCGATTTATCAGCCATTCGCACCGAATTACTTCACAATATTCTGTTAGTTATTGGAACTTCAATTGTAGCTGGATTTCTAACTTTTTTGATGAGACAAACTCTAATTGTCATGTCGCGACACATCGAATTTGATTTGAAAAATGAAGTATTTAGACAATATGAAAATCTATCGCAGCGCTTTTACAAACAAAACCGAACGGGCGATTTGATGAATCGCATTAGCGAAGACGTTGGAAAAGTCCGCATGTATGTTGGTCCCGCGGTAATGTACACTATAAATACATTCATCCGTTTTGCCATTGTAATCATCTATATGTACAATGTTTCACCTCTTTTAACATTATACACATTACTCCCACTTCCTTTACTATCTTACGCTATTTTCAAATTAAGCAAGCAAATCAATAAAAGGAGCACAATTTTTCAACAATACTTATCTAAAATATCTAGTTTTACTCAGGAGATTTTTTCTGGAATCCGAGTGATAAAAGCGTATTCGTTAGAAAATCAACATCAAGAAAACCTAGTGCAATTGTCATTAGAAAGTAAAGAGAAAAGCATGAATTTGGCGCGAGTACAATCGCTATTTGGTCCCTTAATGTTGGCGCTAATTGGTGTGAGTAATTTGGTTGTAATCTATTTTGGTGGAATGATGTACATCAACGGATCGATAAAAAGTATCGGGATAATTGCCGAATTCATACTTTATGTCAACATGCTTACATGGCCCGTTGCTTCTTTGGGATGGATTTCGTCAATGGTTCAAGAAGCCGAAGCCTCTCAAAAAAGAATCAATGAGTTTTTAAAAATCGTTCCCGAAATTAGAAACAACACCAAAAAACATTCAGAAATAAAAGGCGCTATTTCCTTTCAAAATGTAACTTTTGTTTATGATGACACCAATATTAAAGCCTTAAACAATGTTTCTTTTACAGTTGACAAAGGTGAAACTCTAGCCATTCTCGGAAAAACAGGTTCCGGAAAATCAAGTATTTTATCTTTAGTTAGTCGTTTATATGATGTTTCGGAAGGTTCAATTTTGATAGATGGAACTCCAATAAATAAAGTGCATTTATTCGATTTGAGAAACAATATCGGAATTGTGCCACAAGATGCCTTTTTGTTTTCTGATACTATTAAGAACAACATTAAATTCGGAAAAGAAGACGCCACTGATGACGAAGTAATTGCTGCGGCAAAAAATGCGGCGGTTCATGATAATATTATCCACTTCAATAAAAAGTACGATACCATATTGGGCGAACGTGGAATTACGCTTTCAGGTGGGCAAAAACAAAGGGTTTCTATCGCAAGAGCATTAATAAAAAACCCACCTATTTTGTTGCTTGACGATTGCTTGTCAGCCGTTGATACCGAAACTGAAGAAACTATTTTAACTAATTTGCTGCATTTTTGTAAAAACAAAACTACTATTATTGTAAGTAATCGGGTATCATCTGCTAAAAATGCTGATAAAATTATCATTCTTGATGAAGGCGAAATTATTCAACAAGGATCTCATAATCAATTAGTAAACCAAGAAGGGTATTACAAGGAATTGTATTTAAAACAACTTTCTGAAAAAGATTTGTAATAATTGTTGTTTTTTATTGCATTTTTTATCATTTTTGAATTCCATTAAATAGAAAGCAAAGATGAGAGAGAACGATATGTTAGAAAAAGAAGAAATTTATTCTAAAGTTTTAAGAGCTGGAAGAAGAACCTATTTCTTTGATGTTAGAGCTACAAAAGCCGATGATTATTACATTACAATCACCGAAAGCAAGAAATTCACTGAAGAAGACGGTTCGTACCATTTTAAAAAACATAAAATTTATTTGTACAAAGAAGATTTCGCCGCTTTCTCAGAAATTTTAGACGAAATGACTTCCTATGTTTTGAACCATAAAGGCGAAGAAGTAATCTCTGAGCGTCACCAAAAAGATTTTAAAAAAGAGTATCCTGTCGAAATTGAAGAGGAGACTTCACTTCCAAAAACATCTAATTTTACAGATATCGATTTTGACGATATTTAAAAAATAAAATACTAAAATATATTTATTAAGTTCGAAAGTCATTTGATTTTCGAACTTTTTTTTTGGATTATCACTACAAACAAACTATTAATTATCAGTAATTTATAATTATAAAATCCTTAAATTTGAGTAGTTTCAATTTACGCCTTATCTTATGTCCAAAAAAATAAATATACCCGAAAACATCATCGGCTTGACCGATACTGAAGTTCTACAATCAAGAGCAAAATTTGGAACAAACAAACAAATTCATAAGCCAAAACACAAATGGTGGTTAGTACTATTTGATGTTGTTAAAGAACCAATGCTACTTTTATTAATAGCAGTGGCCATAATTTACTTCATTTTACAAAAATATGATGAAGCCTATTTTATGTTATTTGCCTTAGTTGTTGTTTCAGGAATTTCATTTTACCAAGACAATCGCAGTCGGAAAGCGCTAGAAGCATTAGAAAAACTCACCGAACCACTTAGTGAAGTGTTGCGAAATGGGCAAATAATCTACATTCCAACAATTGAAATTGTAATCAATGATATTGTCATCGCAAAAGAAGGAAGTACTATAAATGCTGATGGAGAAATTTTATACAGTACTGATTTTTCTGTCAATGAAGCTTCATTAACTGGCGAAGCTTTTTCAGTATTAAAATCTAAAAAATCAGAAGAAAATAAAGTATTTAGCGGTACATTGGTAGTTTCTGGAGTAGCTTTTTATCGCGCTATTGCTATTGGTGAAAATTCAAAAATTGGTAAACTAGGTACTTCCATCTTATCAATTGAAGAAGAACGCACGCCATTACAAATTCAGATTGAAACGTTTGCAAAAGGAATGGCAACAATTGGAATTGTGATTTTTATGCTAGTTTTTGGTTTCTATTTGTGGAAAACCCATTGTTTATTGGGCAGTTTACTAAAGGCTTTAACGCTCGCCATGTCAATCATACCAGAGGAAATACCTGTTGCGTTTACCACTTTTATGGCATTGGGTTCTTGGAGATTAATGAAAGAAGGCATTATTGTAAAAAAAATCAGAACGGTGGAAACTTTGGGTGGTGCTACTGTGATTTGCACTGATAAAACGGGGACAATTACCGAAAATAAAATGAGTTTACAGGCGGTTTATGCTTTTCAAACGCAGCATTTATCAGAAGATGGAAATTGGGATATTGAAGCCAAAAAAGTCATTGAAATAGCGATGTGGGCAAGTGAGCCAATTCCGTTTGACCCAATGGAAAAAACCTTGCATCACGAATACAAACTTTCGACTGAATCTGATGATCGGCATTTGTATTCCATGGTTCACGAATACCCATTGGATGGAAAACCACCTATGATGACGCATGTTTTTCAGAATAAAAAGGGTAACAGAATCATAGCGGCCAAAGGTGGTGCCGAAGCCATTTTGAGAGTATCTTCCCTTTCTAACGAGGAAAAAGAAAAAGTTCAGAAGATAATTGATGCCATTGCCTCCAAAGGACATCGGATTTTAGGAGTTGGTTATTCTGATTTTGAAGGAACAGCTTTCCCTAAAATACAGCAAGATCTAAAGTTCAATTTTGTGGGTTTAGTCGCTTTTTATGATCCTCCAAAGAAAAATATTAAAGAAGTTATCAACCAATTTTATGAAGCCGGAATTCAAGTAAAAGTAATTACAGGCGATAATAGCGCAACTACGATAGCCATTGCTGAAAAAGCAGGGATCCAAAATGCAACGACGGCAATTGAAGGGCACGAAATCATGAAGCTAAATGAGTCGGAAATGCTTAAAGCCATTCACAAAACTACCTTATTAACCCGCATGTTTCCCGAAGCAAAATTAGCTGTAATGAAGGCTTTGAAAAAAGACCATCAAGTGGTAGCAATGGTTGGTGATGGTGTGAATGACGGTCCTGCCTTGAAAGCATCACATATTGGGATTGCAATGGGAAAAAAGGGAACCGAAATTGCAAAAACAGCTGCCGACTTAATATTAATTGACGACGATTTATCAAAATTAATTGTTGCCATTACCGCGGGAAGACGCATTTATACGAATTTAAAAAAAGCCATTCGATACATTATTTCAATTCACATTCCCATCGTAATGACTGTTTCATTACCCTTATTTTTAGGTTGGAAATACCCTGATATTTTCACACCAATTCACGTGATTTTCCTTGAAATTGTTATGGGACCTATGTGTACGATTGTTTATGAAAATGAAGCTGGAGAGAAAAACAGTATGAAGCAACCACCACGAAAATTAACGAGTACTTTTTTGACATTAAACGAGAAAATTATTAGTGTCATTCAAGGAATAGTAATTGGGCTTGGAATATTGTGTGTATATCAATATTCAATTCAAAATGGCGGAGATGAATTCAAAACCAGAACGATGGCTTTTACCACCTTAATTTTTTCTAATATCGTTCTGGCGCTTGTTAACCGTTCTTTCTATTATTCGGTTCTAACTTCAATTCGGAATAAAAACAATTTAATGGTACTAATTAACGCGTCCACTCTTTTTCTGGTGGGAGTGATATTATATTTTCCGCCCGTGGCAAATTTCTTTATGGTAGTGCCCTTACAAGCAATGGAAGTAGGTGTTTGTTTGCTTGTTGCAACGATTTCTGTGCTTTGGATAGAAATTTGGAAATGGTTTGTCAGACGGAATAATCCAGTGTTTTAACCTATTCTCAAACCGTTTTCAACTTTGGCGTCTGTTGCTAATAAAATCACATCGCCTTCAGTACCAACCGCACCAAGAACAAGACATTCGCTCATGAATTTGCCGATTTGCTTTTTGGGAAAATTGACAACAGCCACAATTTGCCGATTGATTAAATCCTCTTTTTCATACCGCTTTGTGATTTGTGCTGACGTTTTTTTTATGCCGATGGTGACACCAAAATCAATTGTGAGTTGGTATGCGGGTTTTCTTGCCTCAGGGAAATCATTTACTTCCAAAATCGTACCAACGTGAATGGCAACTTTTTCGAAATCATTCCAGGAGAGTTCGTTTTGTTTGAATTCTTCCATGAAATAAATCTATATCTGGGAATTAATATAGTTAAGCAATCCCGCAATTTGGTTGTCATTTAGTTTTGCTTTTCCCTGCATACTATATAAAATACCTGGCCATTCTGTTTTTTTATAATCTGTTGGATTATATAATTTATGACATTTATTACATGTATTTTCATATAAAATTTTACTTTCGTAAAGTT
>CALPQA020000117.1 GCA_943325595.2 Auritidibacter sp. Marseille-P8566 | reverse complement strand
TAATCCAAATTCTTAGGCGTTTTCTTTTTTAGCTTATCGAAATACTTTTTGTTTTCGATATGCTTATCTTTGGCCTCTTTAGGAAGATTGTTTAAAATGTGTTTCAAGTTTAAAGTTTAAAGTTGGAGCTACAAAAGTAACAAACTTCTATATTAATAACTAAATTATAGAGCGATTGCTTCGTACCTCGTAATGACCATGAAAGACCTATTTGGAAAAGCCATACTTGATTATCAGACTAATAATTCTCCCGAGGATTTGATTACCGAAACTACCATTTCTGAGGAAGATGAAATGTCGGTTGCCTATTTATTTCGCGATTTTTCTGGTATGCCGATTTTAGAACAAAAAGCACTTTTGCTTTCCAAAGGAAAGGTTTTGGATGTTGGTTGCGGTGCTGGAAGTCATAGTTTGTATTTGCAAAATGAAAAAAAACTAGAAGTTACAGCCATTGATATTTCAAAAAAAGCAATTGAAACTTGTAAGCTGAGAGGCGTTTCAAATGCAAAAGTGGAGGATATATTACTTTTTGAAACTGCTGAAAAATTTGATACCATTATACTATTAATGAATGGAACGGGGATTTTCGGAAAACTAGCAAACATTTCTCAATACCTTCAAAAACTAAAATCGTTATTGGCTGTAAACGGGCAAATCCTAATTGATTCTTCCGATATCATTTATATGTTTGATGAAGATGAAGATGGTGGAAAATGGATTGATGGTGCTGCTTATTATGGGGAATTAGAATTTACAATTTCGTATAAAGGCCAAAAGGAAACTTCTTTTCCTTGGTTGTATTTGGATTATAACACGTTGCAAAATGCGGCTATTGCCAATGGATTAAAATGTGAATTAGTTTTGGAAGGCGAACATTATGATTATTTAGCTTCGCTTTCAATATAAAAAATAAAATTATGGAAAATTCAGAACTAGAAAAATTACGTTACCCAATTGGGAAATTCATTGCTCCTATTCACTATTCAAATAAATATCTTTCAGAGAGAATTTCCGAAATAGCTAATTTCCCTGAAAAACTAAAAAGGGAAGTTTCAAATTTAACAGATGAACAACTCGATACCCCTTATCGAAATGACGGTTGGACAATTCGCCAAGTAATTCACCATTGCGCCGATAGTCACATGAATTGTTATATTCGTATAAAATGGGCATTGACAGAGTTAAAACCAACAATAAAATATTACCACGAAGAACTTTGGTCTGAGTTACATGATAATTTAACCATGCCAATTCAATCTTCCTTATTATTACTTGAAGGTCTGCACTTTCGATTGGCTTATTTAATGACAAGTTTGTCAAGCGTGGATTTGAAAAAATCATTCATTCATCCTGAACATTCAAAAGAATTCAAAATAGAGGAAATTATAGGTGTTTATGCTTGGCATGGAAACCATCACCTTGCTCATATAATAGAGTTGAAGAAAAGAAAAAGGTGGTAATTATAAACTAATCTATTATTATTTTACTATAATTAAATCTGTAGTTGCAATTATATCTTCCAATGCTGAGTACAAAATATCTAAATCTACTTGAGAATTATAAGCATTAATTGAATATCGAATATAGTGATTACCATTCAAAGGCATTATTGGAATTTCAATCTTATATTTTTCAAAAAGCAACTCTTTCAATTCATTAGGATTGGAGATATTAATTGGAATACTTGCCATTTGTCCTAAAAAATCTTCGGTAATTGGACATATGGGTTGTGTATGAAGCAAATCACAAAAACGTTGATAATTGTCAAAAACTAATTGCTTACATTTCTTTGATTTGGTTCTCCAGTCGTTTTGATTTAGAAACTCTATCACTTTTGGAGTACATAAAAATGATGAAATTTCTCTAGTTCCCTGAAATTCATGATAATCCAAAAATTGACTTTCGCTAGGAGAAATACTTTCATAGCCCCAACCCACAATAAGCGGATCTAACATTTCTTGAAAACTCTTTTTCACATATAGAAAAGAACTTCCCTTAGGTGCTAACATCCATTTATGTAATGTTCCTGTGTAAAAATCAGGATTCAAATCTGTAATATTTAAATCAATATGACCCGGAACATGTGCTCCGTCAATAATAGTAATCAGTCCTAATTCCCGTGCTTTTTCGCAAATTTCCTTGACAGGAAAAATTAATGCGGTAGTACTTGAAATTTGATTTAAGAAAACAATTTTTGTATTTGATGTATAACCGCTCCAGAATTCTTCTATTATTTGTTCTTTTGAAACTACTGGAATTGCTATTTTTTGGCGAATGTATTTAGCTCCAGATTTTTTGCAATAAAAATTCCAAGTTCTGTCCATTGCTCCATATTCATGATTTGTGCTAAGAATTTCATCTCCCTCTTTTAAATCCAAACTTCGCATAATTGTATTAATTGCAGTAGTTGGATTTGGAGTAAAAAAGAAATCATTTGGATTGCAACCTACATATTTAGCAAGACTTTGTTTGGCTTTATGCAGGTATTCTTTTTGTTTTTTTATTAAAAAATAAACAGGCTCCGTTTCTAATTCCAATTGAAAACGTTGAAATTCTTCAAAAATTGGTTTTGGGCAAGCACCAAAAGAACCATGATTCAAAAAAGTAATAGTTGGATCAAGAAGAAATTGTGTTTTCATTTAAACTTGCAAGAAATTAAAATAATTTATTAAGGAATATTCAAGTATTTATGCGTCTGCAATGAAACTCTCCATTTTGGATTGTTCATCACATAATCTACAATTAGCGGCGTCATTTCTTCTTTTTTGCTCCATTCTGGCTGAAGAAATAGTATGGCATTAGCGTTAACTTTTTCAGCTTGCTCTTCAGCAAAAATGAAATCGTGCTTGTTATGAATGATTACTTTTAACTCATTGGCATTATCATAAACCGTTTGCGTTGGTAATTTATTTTTCTTTGGAGAAAGACAAATCCAATCCCAAGTTCCTGATAATGGGTAGGCACCCGAAGTTTCGATGTGTACTTTTCTATTGTTGTCTTTTAGTTTTTGAGTCAATGCGGTCATGTCCCACATTAGTGGTTCTCCACCGGTTACCACAACTGTTTCTGAATATTTAGAAGCATTTTCGACAATCAAATCGGTACTTGTAGGCGGATGTAATTCGGCATTCCAACTTTCTTTCACATCGCACCAATGACAACCTACATCGCAACCTCCAATTCGGATGAAATAGGCAGCTGTTCCGGTGTGGTATCCTTCGCCTTGAATGGTATAGAATTCTTCCATTAAGGGAAGCATTAATCCTTTTTCGATGGCTATTTGTATTTCTTTTTTAAGCATTTTTTATTTAAAATAGGTTGCAAAGGTAGTGAAAATAAGATTGTGCATTTAAATTTTAAACATATAGAAATATTCGAGAAGCCAGGAAAATTTCTTTAGCCCTGATGGAAGTGGTATCCCACGCTTTTTAGCGTGGATATAACGGACAGCAGGAACTATCAATACTTATAAAGCCAAAAATTATTGCTCCAAAAAAAAAACGATAGCGTTGAAACTATCGGTTTTTAATATATAAATTTTATCTTATTTCAGTGCTTTTAACGACTGAGTCGCGTATTCGTTCACTGGGTCTAAAGCCAATGTTTTTGCGAAATATTCTTTTGCTTTCACTTTATCGGTGTTGGCATAGGCCGCAGCAATTGCATTGTACGACTCAATAAATTTTGTTTTCACTGCTGGTTTTGCCATTTCTTCTTCTCCTTTTGCAGTTACAACATCCACATAACTTTGATAATATTTGATTATCATTTCATCATTTTCGAGTAAGTTGTTCGTTCTTGCTCTAAAAATATAAGCGTCTTGTGTTGTTGGCGAAGCAATAATTACATTTCCGTAAGCAACATCTGCTTTTTGCAATTGAATTGGATCTGGTTTTACAACGTCTTTTTTAGTGTTGTTGTAATACAATGAATTTCCCAAATAGAAATTATCAAGCAAATAATTTTTTGAGTTTACATTGATAACTGCGATTTCATAGATTGTTGCTGCTTCCTTGAACAATTTTTGCTCGTAGAATTTTTTACCAACTTCACTTAAATCGTTAGTTATGGTAATTTCCATTTCAACGGCTTTTTTCAATTGCGCCACTCCTGACTCAAAAGCAACTGCATCGAAAACTTTAGTTTCAAGATTGTTTGCTTTTTTCATTTTCGCAAGTCCTAAATAAAGGTAATCTCTTGCAATAATTTTGTTTGTTGGTGTTGCAATAAAATTTTCTAAAGCTGCAATTGCGGCATCAACATTTCCATTTTCATAGGCAGAATAACCTAAATAACGGAAGATTCTTGGATTTACTTTGTCCAACTCTTTCATTTTATTGGCTTCCACTTCAAGCGCTTTATAATCTTTTGCAAGGATTAGGAAGTCGGCGTGACGCATACGAGAAGTTAATGAATAATCCGTTAAACTCATGTATTTTTCATAATATGCCAATGCTTTTGCAATGTATTCCTTGTAGTTTTTCAACTCATTATTTCCCCAATAGTAATAGGTTTCAGCTAATTCTCTGTAAACTGGACCATATTCTGGGTTAGTAGCAACTACATTGTCATAGGCTTTAACGGCTTCAGAAAATGCTCTTGCTCCTTTTAGCAAAACACCCAATTGCATTTTTGCTCTGATTAAAGTTGGATCCGCTTGAAATGCATCACGATACGCTTTATAAGAATCATTTTGATTTTTATCACCGTAGAAGGCATCACCAAAAGCCATTTGAAGATTGGCATCTGTAGGATTTACTAATTTGGCTTTGTTAAGGATTTCAATTGCTTTTTTATAATCTGGAGTATTTGCGTTCATATAAGCTTTTGCTATATAAACATACTGTTCGATGTCTTTCTTTTTGATATCCTTTGTTGCTAAAGCAAAATTTGCTTCGGCTGCAACACTGTTTTTATCATCCAAATCCATTTGTCCTAAACCAATATAATTGAATTTAGAATCTGCTTTGGCTAGAATTCCCTTTTGGAAATAAATTTTTGCTGAATCCGCAATGTTTTGAGTAAGATAAACAGACCCTAATAGAAAAGTTGCTTTACCATTATCTGGATTGGTTTGAATAACTGCTTTTAGAATTCCTTTGGCTTTTTCAAATTGTTCCGCGTCGATTGTTTTCTTTGCCTGATCTAAATCTTGAGCATAGCTTAGTGTTACTGAAGTCATTAAAGCAATACTAAAAATTTTTACTTTGTTCATCTTGTTGTAATTTATTATTTATTCTTGTTTTCTAATTGTTTTCTGGTTTTGATTGTTCTACCAGGCATTTTAATTGGCAATAAACCCGATTTTAGAATTATTCGTTGCCCAATGTCACCTGCAATGAAAGAGGCAAATCCCATTCCTAAACCTGAGTAACCTTGACAATTGATTATATACAAATCGCGTGCCAAAGGATACTTTCCTTCTGCAAGGTTATTTTGGGTTGGCGCAAAATAGGCTGATTTCCCAATTCCTTTTACGCTTATCAAATTGACTTTGTCAACGATTGGTTGCATTTTCAATGACGGTTGCATTAGCCAATTTACTCCTACAACACCAATCATTCCGTCATTTTCTGACACAAATTTTATTACTTCTTCATTTGTCTTAAAAGAGAATATTCCTTTGGAAGGGATTTCTTTCAAACCAGCTAAATTATTCATGTAGCGCACCGTACTAGAATTTGGATTATCAAAAACCAACCCTTTTACATTGATAATAGATTTTCCTTTCATGAAGTCTACTACATCTTGTAACGCAATTAAAGTATCTTTATTTCTTTTGTTAGAAATAAAAGCAATGGCGTCAATGGCAAAAACTGTTGTTCTTGGAGTGATTTTTTTGCTTTCAAATACTTTTAACTCTTCTGCATTAAGTTCTCTAGAAAGAACCGTAATTTTAGAAGTATCTTTTGACAACGCTAAAACTGATTCTGCTTCAGATTTTGGAAGCAACTTTATTTTTGCACCTGGATAAAGGCTTTCAAAAACTTCAACCTGATCTTCAATAATTGGTAATAATGTTTCATCAACTAAAATAGAAGTAGAACCTTTCAGAATTGTTTCATTACTATTTTTTTCCTTGTTGGTTTGATTGCAAGCAAAAAACACAATGAAAATACCTAAAAATAATACATACGGAATTAGTGCAAACTTTTTCATAACCTAGTCTTTATTGTCATTAATAATTCGGAAAAACCGAATAATAGCATACACGATAAGAACCACTCCTAAAGCGATTCTGTAACTGGGCTTCATCTCAAGGGGAAATTTTTTCCAAAAGATGATTGTCAATCCCAATACCAAATAGGCTAAGAAAAAGACCAT
>CALPQA020000116.1 GCA_943325595.2 Auritidibacter sp. Marseille-P8566 | reverse complement strand
GTATTTATATTTATACCGTCCATTTTAACTAAGCCGTTATTAGGTGTATCAGTAGTTGTAGCAGATCGGAGAACAATATTTAAACTCGCAGTTGCCGAAGTAATTCCGACAGCATTCGCAAAAACGATATCATTCCCACTTTGAAATGTTAGTGTTCTTGCACTGGAGCCAGAATAGGCAATAGTACTGTTGATATTTATGTTGCGCGCAACATTAAGTTGCCCGGGTAGATTTATCGTTAAGTCACCCGTGTTCTGAAGGTGATTTGTGATTACACTTGCATTGATGGACGCAGATCCCGAACTACCAATGTATAAGACATTATCGGAAATGCCCCAGTTAGTACCTGAAATAGGGCCAACTTCACCGCCAGAAGAGGAAATAGTTAAATTTTGCGCCGTTGCGATTGTGCTAAATAAAAAGATTAATACTATTTTACTGATTTTCATTTTGTATAAATTTATTAGAACTGATTCTGTTTTTTAACATTTAATATCCCAAACACTGTCCTTAAACTTCATGAGAATTAATTTGGAAATAAGAAATCAACAATTAAAAGAGTTATTGTTTATTTTACAATACTGTGATTTAAGAAAAGTCGAAAACTTGTATTTGGTTAAACTTTACAAAGTTAATTTACCGACATTATTTTTACTGCTTTTTTTATCACTACAGTGTCCAGTTTTTAATTAAACTGGACAAATTTTTGCTTTATTTTAAAAAATTAATTATTTTTGCATGAATAATATTTCCCTCAAATGTTACTTTATATTTCTTTACTACTCGTATTACTTGCGGTTATTTTAATTGTTTATAATTGGAAATTAAATAACAATGCAGTTTTTATAGGGCTTTTTTTTAGCCTAATAGCTATTTATGGACTAGTACATTACTTTGCAGTGTACGGAAAATCCGTTTTTTGGCTGGCACTTTTTTACAATCATTTTTCACCATTGTTTTTACTCGCAGGCCCTTTTTTATATTTTTATGTTAGAGGAACGCTAAAAGATCGGCAAGGATTAAAACGCAAGGATGCTATTCATTTCATTCCTGCATTAATTCATTTAATTGGAGTTATACCTTATTTTTTTTCTTCATTTAGCTACAAAGAATCGGTTGCAAAAATGATAGTCAATAACGTTGATAATGTCAAAAAAATAAGAGTCAATATCTTTTTTGACTCAGAATTTAATTTTAGCCTTAGATTGTTATTGCTAACTGGTTATATATTTTTTTCAGTACTTATTTTAAGAAAATTCTTAAAAAAGAAAAGGAAATTTCAAAACATACCTCGGAAACAATATATAATAATCACTCGCTGGTTGAGCCTATTATTAACACTTGTTTCGTTACTGATAATAAATTTTGTTGTTTTATGCTATTATTTTTTACATTTTGATGAAAGTCAATCTCGATATTTTGTAATTATTTCAAATAGCGCCACTGGAATTTCGTTTATTTTTTTAGCTTTTGGCGTACTTTTTTTTCCAGAAATTCTTTATGGATTGCCAAATAATCATATAATAAAATCAAAAACAGCTCCCCGAAAATTAAAGAGTACTTCTTCAAAATCAGACATTGAGTTTAAGCCGCCATCTACACTTGAGGAAGATCCTTTTTTGAAATTATCAGACCAAATTAAAGACTATTTTGACAATGAAAAACCCTATTTAAATCCTGATTTTTCAATTGCCCAAATATCCCTAAAACTGAATGTCCCACAAAATCATGTTTTATATTGTATCAATTCAATATTTAAAATAAAATTTTCAAAACTAAAAACAAAATTAAGAGTAGAACAAACAAAAGTTTTTCTTCAAGAATCAGTTCACTCTAATATAACCATCGACGGAATAGCACAGTTAGCTGGATTTAGTTCTCGGTCTAGTTTTTATAATGCTTTCAAAGAAGAAACTGGAATTACACCAAGTGATTATTTGAAATCTATTGTAAGTAATAATACGAATAACGAATAATTTTTAGTGGCTAACTGTTTGCTTATTACACTATAATATCCTCTACTTTTAATTCTATTAATCTTATCCTAATAGCTTCATAAAAAAAATAAAGTGTCCTGTTTTTATAAAAACTGGACACTTTATTTTGTGAAAAATAATTAAAATATTTCAGGTTTTTTATTTTTGCAAATAATTAATAGTCGTTTTATTGTACTACAACCCATTTCATTTAAATAAATATTAGCCTTGATTATTGTACTTAACAATTTGAAATTCATTTTTAAAATATTTTTTTCATTAATAATCCCTCATTATGAATGCTACTTTACCATTTTCAAAATATTCTAGAATATTAATAAAAACCATGCGGTTTCTGTTTTTTGTAATTGTTTTTTTAATTACTCCAACTATTCATGGGCAGGAATTGTCTAAAAATTCTCTAAATGAAGAATTTAGCGCCGTATATGAAAATCCGTACAAAGTAATTTCTTTTGGTGAGAAAATTAATTTCGGTAAAATTGAAAATTCAATTGTTTGGACTATTTCTAGTAATGATTCAAATATAAAATTTTCATTAAATGGTAATGAAATTAATAATTACATTTTTGAAACTCCAGGGACTTATAAGATTACTTTTCATGAAAATAAAGCAATTATAGAAGGCGAATGTAATCATGCTGTTTTTCCCGATCTAATGATTATTAAAGTTAGTCCTTACAAAATGAATTTTGATTTTTCTACAATACAATTTAGTAAAAAAATTGAAGCGGGAGCTCCTACCGAAAATTGTCAACTTACGGTCGCTGTTTATTTAAAATCATATACTAATGATACAGTTGTATTCCCAAATGGCAAATTTGTTTCTGCAGGAATAGATACTACAATAGAAGGCCAACTTTTAAATACTGCTTTTACATTATTGCCAGGTGTCAACAAACTTGTTTATCAACTTAAAGGAACTGCAAAAGCAGGAAACTTTATTATGCTAGACTTTTTTGATATTAATGGTCAAGTTCAATCCTATTACTTCCCAACTAAATTATAGAAAAATGAAAATAAATTTTACACCTAATTTAAAAATGAAATCAACTTTACCTTCGTTTTTTAACACATTGTTTTTCTTATTTATATCTACATTTAGTTATGCTCAATGTGGTTTTTTAAATACTTGTCCGAATACAGATTATTTTAATTTTGGGATGAGGTCAACAACTGATGCCACCACTTTAGAATATGATAATTTTACGTCAGCATTCCATTCTACAGTAGTAAGAACATCAACGGGTGTTTACAAAGTTTGGGGTGAAGACATGGGTAATGATGGTTTGGCAGATTTATTATCACCAATAGAAATGACAAGTGCTAATTATCCAGCATTAACAGGAACTATTTTAAAAGCAGGTGTTGGGTCGGCTTCCGCAAATAAAGTACAAGGAATTGTTTTAGCAACAGATGGTTTATATGCATGGTCTATGGAGGGTCAAGTTTTACATTTAAATATTACCACAAGTTCGGCATTTCAAAAATTAACCATTGATGGAAATTCACAAGGTCTTCCTATAGGAGTTACCCCAACAGATGTAAAGATGATGTTTGTAACCAATCAAACAATTGCATTAGTAACTTGTAGTGGTGACGTTTGGGTAATATCTCAAATTGCACAAAATACAGGTACAGGAATAACAACTATTACAGCTGCCAATGCTGTTAAATGGTACAGGGTTACACAAAGCACCGCTGGAAATCCATCATTATCCAATGTAATTGCAGTTAGAGGGCAATACAACACCCTTTTTGCTTTAAAATCAGATGGAACTATTTGGACGTGGGGAACAGAAACTTATCTTGGTGATGGGACAGCAATGACTGCAAGAACAAGAGCAACTCAAATGACTTTACCCTCTGTAAATGGTATTAAAATGATTGGTGTAACACGTGAACTTGCTACAACAGAACCAAGTTACTATGTTTTAAATGGGAATGGGAATTTATATGCTCTTGGGGCTAATGGTTTTAAACAATTAGGCGATTGGTCAACGACTGAAAGAAAAGTATGGGTTCAACCAAGATACACCTCTTCAACAGGCCCGGTAATGAATAATATTCAATGGATTTCTCCAAATGAGCATGATTTTAGTTTTGGTGCTATTTCAGTATTAACTTCAGATTCAAAAATTTTTAATTGGGGGGATGCAGCTAATGAAATGCTCGGAAGAGGTGCTACAGGAGCATTTGACCCTGGAAATCCTAATGGAATAGTATCAACAGATATTGTACTTGCTGTTGAAACCGGAGGGCATACTACTATGGTTTCAAAAAAGTGTCAAGATTATTTCGGTTACGTGGGTCACCGAATTAGGGGTAGTATGGGGGACGGAACTTCTACAACTTCAACAGAATCTACTTTCACATTTGCTACAGCTGTAGTATATGTTTGTGGCGCTTCAACCCTAGACCTTCAACTTACAGGGTCAATTATTACAGGAACAAATGGTAAATATTGTAATGGAACATCTGCTACATTAATTCCATCACCAGCAGGCGGAACATTGTCTTTAGTCTCAGGTCCTGCAACCCTTTCAGGCAATATATTAAATTTCACAGGTTCAGGAAATCAAACAGTTGTAGTGCAATATACTTACACAGATCCAACTTGTGGGGTTTCAAAAAGTATATCACTTAATTTGCTTACTGAAAACTGTGTTTTACCAGCTTCAATTACAACTACAGGAGCATTATCTGCTTTTTCATCCTGTTCTGGCTCAATATCTTCTGAACAAAGTTTTACAGTTACAGCTTCTAATTTGACTGCTAATTTAGTAGTAACCGCTCCTGCAGGTTATGAAATTTCAACAACTACAGCAACTGGATTTGCTTCAAGTTTGACATTAACTCAGTCTGGAGGCACAATAAATTCAACTAGTATATATGTTCGTTTGGCAACTACTGCAACAAATGGAGCGTCAGGTAACATTACTTTAGTTTCAGGTTCAACTACTCAAAATGTAGCTACAATCTCTGCAATTGTAAGTAATATAATAGTAACACCTGCTTCGCAAACCAATGTAGCTTGTTTTGGAGGTTCTAATGGTGCGGCTACTATTAATACCCCAACAGGAGGAACAGCCACATATACCTATAACTGGACGCCAGGTAACCCGACAGGTGACGGAACAGTCTCAGTTACTGGCTTAACTGCGGGAACTTGGACGTGTACCGTGACCGATGCGAATTCTTGTACGGCTACTCGCAACTTTACTATCACGCAACCAACGGCAATTAGTACTGCAACTGGTTCACAAACCAATGTATCTTGTAATGGTGCATCAAATGGTGCTGCTTCGGTAACACCTTCTGGTGGAACTCCAGGTTATACCTACTCATGGTCGCCATCTGGTGGAACAGCTGCTACAGCAACTAGTCTTGCAGCAGGAAGCTATACCGTAACGATAACCGATGCAAATTCTTGTACGGCTACTCGCAACTTTACTATCACGCAACCAACGGCAATTAGTACTGCAACTGGTTCACAAACCAATGTATCTTGTAATGGTGGATCAAATGGTGCTGCTTCGGTAACACCTTCTGGTGGAACTCCAGGTTATACCTACTCATGGTCGCCATCTGGTGGAACAGCTGCTACAGCAACTGGTCTTGCAGCAGGAAGTTATACCGTAACGATAACCGATGCAAATTCTTGTACGGCTACTCGAAACTTTACTATCACACAACCAACTGCAATTAGTACCGCAACTGGTTCGCAAACAAATGTATCTTGTAATGGTGGATCAAATGGTGCTGCTTCGATAACACCTTCTGGTGGAACTCCAGGTTATACCTACTCATGGTCGCCATCTGGTGGAACGGCAGCAACTGCTACTGGTCTTGCAGCAGGAAGCTATACCGTAACGATAACCGATGCAAATTCTTGTACGGCTACTCGCAACTTTACTATCACACAACCAACGGCAATAAGCACGACACCTGCTTCACAAACCAATGTAGCTTGTAACGGCGGTTCAAATGGAGCTGCTACTATAAACACTCCAACAGGAGGTGCTGGAGGTTATACTTATAACTGGACACCAGGGAACCCAACAGGGGATGGAACAGTATCTGTTACTGGCTTAACTGCTGGATCTTGGACTTGTACTGTGACCGATGCTAACGGTTGTACCAAAACACAAAATTTTACAGTTACCCAACCAACGGCTATTACAGTAACGCCTGCTTCACAAACCAATGTGGCTTGTAATGGAGCTTCTAATGGTGCGGCTTCTATCACTACCCCAACAGGTGGTGCTGGTGGATATACTTACAATTGGACTCCAGGAAATCCAACAGGTGACGGAACTACATCTGTAACGGGATTAACCGCTGGAACTTGGACTTGTACCGTGACGGATGCTAATTCTTGTACGGCTACT
>CALPQA020000115.1 GCA_943325595.2 Auritidibacter sp. Marseille-P8566 | reverse complement strand
TTTCAGAAAAATCTTTAAAAATGATAAGATGTACTTTTTGCCCCTTTTTCTGAATTTGAATTTTTACCGCTTGAACGGCATTGTTCAGCGCTACTAAAACATCTGAAACCGATACGTTCTCAGAAAAACAAAAGCCATTCTGCCCCGTTAAAGTGTTGTTTCCAACAACCAAAACATTGGTGCTGAATTTTTTAAAAGCAAAATTCCGAATTTCTGTTTTTACACAATGGTCTCTTTCTCCAAACGAACGAACCGCTCTTAAATCGATAAATTGTGTTAAAGCAACTCCAACCAATTCTTCCCCTTGAAACAAACCGATAAAAGTACACATCATATTTTCTGGCGACGAGACCTCTAAAATGTGCAAGTATTCTTTCGATAAAAAAACATTTTTAACAGCAAACGCATCCCAATTGGAAGGGAATTCCGTAGTTGAAGTATAGATTTTATAAGTTAAAGTAGTACTCAAATGGTAGATTAATTAAAAGTTGTCTAAAATACTATTTAAAGTTAAAGTAGGAAACAATTCGGTATTTTTTAACTATTTTTATTAAAATGTTTAACAATGATAAAATATAGCGAAGACACTGCAAAATTGCAACTTTCAAAACTAAAAGACTGGCAATTCAATTCAGACGGAATTGAGAAAAAATTCCAGTTCAAGAATTTTACAGAAGCACTAGGTTTCATAGTAAAAGTAGGAGTAGTTTCTGAAAAAATGAACCACCATCCTGAATTGTTCAATGTGTACAATAAAGTAAACATTCGATTGTCAACTCACGATGCGGGCGGAGTTACCGATAAAGATTTTAAATTGGCTTCAGAAATTGACCAGTTGTAAATAAAAAAATCTCGTTTTTCAAGAGTATTGAAAAACGAGATTTATTAATTTGTGTGTTTATTTTATTTCATTGCACAAATGATTCCACCCATCAACATCATGGATACCATCCAGAAACCACCATTTACTAAAATGTATTTCCAAGATTTTCTTTCAAATAAAGCATTAATTCCAACTATTGGTAATCCCAGAAATAATCCTGACATAAATCCATGTAGCATTCCGTGTGGAAAAGTTCTAAACGTATGTCCATAATCTTTCATAAACGCAGCATAAGAAGGCAAGGTTATGGTTGGGTCTCCACCCGCCGCCGATAAAACGGCCCATTGGTGAATTACCAAAAACTGCAGCATAACCGAAATTAAAAAGGCAAAAATAACAGCCATTCCAAATATTAAAATCATGTTCCCCGATTTCATTTTGCTTTCAGTTAGCCCACTTTCTTTCATCCAAAGTGCTCCAAAAACTTTTGGATGGTACCAAACAAACCCCACAAAAAGCGTTGATAATGCGGATAATAATAATGCTAAATAATTAGTTTCCATAATGATGTAATTTTAAAGTTATACCAAATATAACAAATTAATTATTGTATAAAACGTTTTAACTAGCCAATTCTAATACGGGAATTTTAATGTTTATGATTTCGGTTTTATAAAAATGAAGCCTATTTTGGATAGTAGTTTTACTCTTTTCGAAGTAATTTACACTTGAAAATAATTCTTCATAATAGCAAATACCTTCTAATAAATTGCTTTTGAATGCATTCAATTTTTTAATTTGAGCTGCAGTAACATCATTTGAAAAATCTAAAACCTCCTTTTTCAAATAGTCAACATACATTATCAATTCTTTTACAAACATATTTGGGCGTTGCTTATTTTGGATCAAATCTTCATTTCCATAAATATGTCGCACCATTTTTGACAATGAAACTTCTTTGTCAAAATAAGCCATATTAGGGCCTGGGCAAATGATAACTCCTTGTGCCTGTCCTTTAATTTTAATATCGTTTTCTAAATAAGATGCATTGGCCAAACCTACACAAAGACAGGCTTTCTCGGTAATGCAAAATTTCTTTTTTTCATAATTTTCAGCGGTTAGAACCTCTTTTTGGGCTTCTAATTCTGCCAATTTTATGTCTTGGTATTTTTTTGAAGAAGTACAAATTCCTTTACCATCTAATTCTTTACTAAGTGCCAAGAATTTTTTTGGACAAGAACTCCCCGCTTTGCTTTCGTCAATTCTTTTTTGTTTGAATTGTTCATTGGTAGTACCTCTCAAAGTATTAAAAGGAATTCCCAACGGTGAAATGTGACTCAAATACAAATCTTCCTCCTTGGCTTTCATCAATAATTCTCGGGTGGCTTTGTCAACCGATGTGGCTTCTGGAACCAATAAAAATGGTGTTCCCCAACCCACAGAATCTACATCGTATTGCTCTAATAAAAATTCATGTTCTTCTGAAGTTCCAACACCGCCTTGAACAGTTATTTTTAAATCCAATGGCAATTCAGGAATGTACATTTCTTTTTGAGTCAATGCTTTTACCATCAATTCATGTGCAGATTGAATCAATTGGTCTTTTTTCGACTTAAATTCTTCCAAAATGGGTCCCAATAAAAAACCGTCGGTTGCAAAAGCATGTCCGCCACAATTCAACCCTGATTCAATTCGGTATTCTGAAACCCAAAGCCCTTTTTTTGCTAAAAAATTACCTTGTATCATTGCCGATCTGAAGTCGCTAACTTTGAGTGTGATTTTCTTTTTTAAGCTATTATTTTCATCGGGGAAAAAGCAAGGGAAATTTTCGAAGTAGCTGTACAACCTCGGATTCATTCCAGCTGATAAAACCACAGAGGAGTTTAAGTTGCTATTGGCGAAACCACGCAGAGCGGCATGTGCATCGTTAAACGAAACGGGCAATTGTTCTTCTTTTTCGAAGTTGTCTTTGTCCAATTTGGTCATAATATTCACATCAATATCTCCTGGATAAAGATTGTTCTCAATGTAGCTTTTGATATTTTCCTTAAATTCAAATCCGTTTTCCAAAAGCTGCTCAAGTCCTCTCTTTATTTCAGATTTGTTTGGCAATAGGGCAATGTAGTTTTCCAAAGCTGTTTTGCTTTCCGCGATTTCATTTTTGAAACTTTCAAATTTCTCTTTGACAATTTTGTCAACTAAATTCAAATAGGACGTGATTCTAAGTGCTCTATAATCATGGATTTTTTGAGTAATTTCATGGTACGGAATCTCAAATTTTGCACAATAAAAGGCATTCATTTTTTCTATTAAATCATCATCCGCAATAGAAATAACAGACGATATTCCGTATTTTGCCACGCGAATCGGACTGTCAATCGTGTAAGCAAGTCCCATAACGGGAATATGAAAAGTGTGTAATTGTTTTGTAGTTGTCATTTTAATTCATTTAATACAATAGGCTACAAAATTGGTTAATTTCATTTGTTTAAAAACTGATATTTATCATACCAGCTATGTTAAAATAGACTGATTTTGAAGTTAAAACGAGTAAAAACAATCGTTAAAAGGACGTGTATTTTTAATTAATTCAACACGTTAAAACTTGTTTTGGTTGCAAAAATTTTATAATTTTGCAACCCAAATTTAGTATGTAAATTAAGAAAGAAAATGGATATCAAAAGAGTAGCAATAAACGCTGTAAATGAAGTAATTGTGTTGACTGTAGTTCATATGGATTACAAAGGTCAGGTGCAAAAAAGAATAAACGAAAAAATGCCTTTAGCAACTGTAAAAGGTTTTAGAAAAGGTGCTGTGCCAAAAGACTTAGTCGAAAAACAATACGGTAGAGCAATTAAAATCGAAGAAGTTGATAAAGTGGTCGCTATGGCATTGGAGCGTTATATCCAATCAGAGCGTTTGAATCTTCTTGGAACTCCTTTGGCCAAAGAAAATCCAGATTTTTCTTGGGATGAAGAAGAAATGGTTTTTGAATATGAAATTGGATTAGTACCTAGTTTTGATTTGGATTTAGAAGCTAAAAATAACATCGTAAAATATGTTGTTACTGCTGATGATAAAATGATTGAGGAGCAGGTAGTTCGTATCCAAAAACAATTTGGAACACCAACACCTCAAACAGTTGTTGAAGAAAGTTTCGATATTTCTGGAACTTTCACTAACGAGGAAAAAGGAATTAATGCCCCTTCTACAATTACAACATCTCTTTTTAAAGATAAAAAAACAGGAGCAAAATTCATTGGTAAAAAAGTGGGTGACGTACTTACTGTAAATACAAAAGGGTTATTTGATGACGACCACCAGTTGATGGATGTTCTAAAAGTAAGCCATGACGATGTACACGGTTTAGCAATTGATGTAGATTTTACAATCGAAAAAATTACGGGAACTGATTTAGCCGAATTGAATCAAGAATTATTTGACAAGCTTTTTGGACCTGGAAATGTATCTACATTAGACGATTTGAAAGCAAAAATCAAAGAAGATGCTGAAATCCAATTTGCACAACAAGCAGACCAAAAATTAATGGCTGATGTAACGGATTTCTTGGTTGAAAACACAAAATTTGACTTACCAGACGAATTCTTGAAAAGATGGTTGCAAACAGTAGGTGAGAAAAATCTTTCTCCAGAAGAAGCTGAAGTTGAATATGCAAGATCTGAAAAAGGATTGCGTTACCAACTAATTGAAGGAAGAGCTTTGGCTCAAGCCAACATCCAAGTTACTTTCGAAGATTTAAAAGCATTTACTGCAAAATCAATCAGACAACAAATGGCGCAATTTGGTCAAACTAACCCTACAGACGAAGAAGTTCAAGGAATTGTAGCAAGAGTTTTGTCAAATCAAGAAGAAGTGAAAAAACTTTCTGACCAAGTTGTAGGAGATAAGTTACTAAATTTGTTCAAAGAAAAAGCAAATGCAACGGTAAAAGAAGTTACTTATCCTGAATTTATCGCAGCTTCATACGGCGAATAAATTACAGTATAAATTGTCATAAAGTTAAAAGTTTCTAAGTCAAATTCGGGACTGCTATAAACTTTATGATTTCATTTTATATGCAAAACAATAAAAAAGAGTTATATTTGAGTGTCAAAAAACAATGCTTTTTTGGCGCTCTTTTATTTGATGCTTGGCATTATGTTTGAGCGAATTTCAAACTTTTAAACTTAAAAAAAATGAACCACGGTAAAGACCCGAGAGCTTCACTCGAACAGGCGAAGCAATTCAAAAAATTTGCTATAAAACACCAAGGGGTGAGCAGTTTGTATTACGATAAAATCGTAAACGCAATGACTCCAAAGGGAATGACTCCATATATCATCGAAGAACGTCAGTTGAATATTTCTCAATTAGACGTTTTTTCAAGATTAATGATGGACAGAATTATTTTCCTAGGAACAGGTATTGACGATCAAATAGCAAATATTGTGCAAGCGCAATTGTTGTTTTTAGAAAGTGCCGATGCATCAAAAGACATTCAAATTTATATCAATTCTCCAGGCGGAAGCGTTTATGCAGGATTGGGAATCTATGACACGATGCAATATATCAAACCTGATGTAGCAACAATTTGTACAGGAATGGCCGCTTCAATGGGAGCTGTTTTATTGTGTGCAGGAGCAGCAGGAAAACGTTCGGCTTTGCCACATTCAAGAGTTATGATTCACCAGCCATCAGGAGGAGCTCAAGGAGTTGCAACGGATATGGAAATCAACTTGCGTGAAATGTTGAAACTTAAAGACGAATTATACCAGATAATTTCGAAGCATTCAGGGCAAACTTTCGATAAAGTGCACATGGATTCTGAGCGTGATTATTGGATGATTGCTGACGAAGCAAAAACATACGGAATGATTGACGAAGTGCTGAGAAGATAAATCTGTTGAAAGTTAAAAGTCAAAAGTCAAACGACTTTGGGCATGACGACTTTGGACTTTAGACCAAATTAAGAATGGCAAAACAAGTATTGGAATGTTCCTTTTGTGGGAGAAAAAAACCAGAAACCAATTTATTGATTGCTGGAATAAACGCTCACATTTGTGATAAATGCATTGAACAAGCGCACGGAATTGTAGTTGAGGAAATAAAATCAAATGGAAGTTCTAAAGCAGTTGGGGATTTAATTCTTAAAAAACCAAAAGAAATTAGAGCGTTCCTAGATAAATATGTTATCGGTCAAGACCAAACCAAAAAAGTAATGGCAGTTGCGGTTTACAATCACTACAAAAGATTGATGCAACAAGAATTAGAAGATGAAGTGGAGATTGAAAAATCCAATATCATTATGGTGGGGCAAACAGGAACCGGAAAAACATTGGTGGCAAAAACCATCGCTAAAATGTTAGACGTTCCCTTGGCAATTGTTGACGCAACGGTTTTAACAGAAGCTGGTTATGTAGGAGAAGATGTTGAAAGTATTTTGACACGTTTGCTACAAGCTGCCGATTATGATGTTGCCAAAGCCGAAAGAGGAATTGTATTCATTGACGAGATCGATAAAATTGCACGAAAAGGGGATAATCCATCGATTACGCGGGATGTTTCTGGAGAAGGCGTGCAACAAGCATTATTGAAATTATTAGAAGGAACTGTT
>CALPQA020000114.1 GCA_943325595.2 Auritidibacter sp. Marseille-P8566 | reverse complement strand
TCCCATAAAATCACCAGTGTGAGTTCCTTTAAATTCCCAGTATTTCGTTACTTTGTCTCCTTGTGCAAACATATCTTTAATGATAAATTGTCTGTTTGAAAATCCAGTGACAAAATTGGCATAATAGGCTTTTGCTTTAGCAACCCCTTTAATTTCTGGAGTAGTATGCAAAACGATATCTGCTGCATAAGCAGTATCCAAAACATCTATTTTTCCTTCGTTGATGGCAACATCCCATGTTTTAGTATAGGATTTAATGTTATCCTGAGCGATTTTTTCTCTTTCAGCACTTTCGTTTTTACATCCTACAAAAAGGATGCTTGCAAAGGCAATAAGGGCAATTGTTTTTTTCATAATATTGAGTTTTTGATTTGGGTTAATTATTATTTTAATAGTTCAGCTATTGGAGCAGAATCATAGGTGTCCCATTCTTCTTGAACTTTACCATCTTTCATTGCAAAAATCATATTGTACACTATTTTTGCACTTTTACCATTTCTTGCAAATGTAACTTCGTAATAACATATTACATAGTTTGTTACTCCTGTTTTTTCATCTGGTTTATCATTTATAGCTTCCCAAATAAGTGGTTCCTTTCCTAGAGTTACTGTTATTCCTTTGGATTTCAAATCTCCCAACATTTTAACGTTTTCGTCGATGGTTACATTATTCATGTTGTCATGTAGAATAGCTTTATCTGCAAAATTTGATTTAAAATTTACTAAATCAAAAGTGGAAGCCATAACATTTATTTTTTTAACTAATTCAATATTATCAGATTTAACAATGTTAATTCCAATTTGATTTGGGTTTTTTACTTCTGCTAGTGCTTTCGTTTCTTCTTTTTTACAAGAGATAAATAATAGTCCAGTTAACGTGATAAGGGCAATTGTTTTTTTCATTTTAGTTTAAATTTAAATTGGTTATTGATTAATTATTGATTTGTTTTTCTTGGTATTTTCCCATTTGATGTTTCTATTTTAATTGATTCGTTCCATTGCTTTGAAGGTCCGGTATGGCTTTTTAAAAAAATCTTCAACGGTGCTATTAAATAAATTCTTATAGTTTATCAAAGTAGAATGTCCTGAATTGGGTAAAATCCATAATGTAGATTGGTTTATATTTTCGGCTATTAGCAAGGTGTGTTTTGGAAGAATCACATCATGATCTCCACCAATTACGAGTGTTGGACATTTAATAGATTGTAATTGTTTCAGAGAAATATTGGGCAACATAAACAGCAACTTGGTGATTTTTATTGTATTTTTTACTTCGGATGTTTGTTTCATTTTGTACAAAGGCCCCAGTTGGTCAATAGACACTACGTCGTTAGCAATTGCAGTAGAATCAATTTCGATATTGGCACCAGTAATTGCCAATTTTTTTACCTTATCTGGGTGATGAATTGCTAAAAGCAAACCTATATTACCACCATCGCTCCAACCAATTACCTTACATGATTTGATTTTTAATTCATCCAATAAGGTGTTGAAATCTTCAGCCATCATTTCATAATTTAAGGCTTCACCTGTATCAATTGATTTTCCATGTGCTCGGCTATCGGCAACGATTACTTTATATTTTTTTGCGAAATATGCTATTTGCCCAGAAAAATTATTTATCGAACCACCATTTCCGTGAATTAACAAAAGAGGCTCTCCTTTTCCATAGGTTTCATAATACATTTTAAAACCGTTATTATTGGCATAACGTCCTACTTTAGCAATATTGCCATAAATGCTATTCTTAAATTTAGGAGGATATTGCGCAAAAACGGAAGAAATTGTCATTAGTATCAAAAAAACCAAAACTAGTTTTTCTTTCATGGGGAAATTATTTAAAAAGTAAGCAGTAACTACTATTCACGTTATTAGTTTGATACTTCTTTTAGGCATATTTATAAATAATTTTTTTGCTATAAACCTGTCCAAAAGTATTATTAGTATCGAGAATAATTAAGTTATTTTGTTGCTAATGGTAAATTTGTATTAGAAATATCTCTATGTAATTTCCATTTTCCGTCTTCTTTTTTCCACAAAACAATGTATTTTCCATTTCCTAAAGCGGCTCCGTCTTTTGATTTAAAATCATAAAGACCTTCTTCTGTAATGTAATTTTCATTTCCCCAAACTTCAAGTGTGGTAAGACTAATATTTGTTGCGCCAGCATTAATTAATTTTGTCCAAAAGGATTGAATTTTTGGTTTTCCAACTATAGAGGGCTGGTTACTTTCCATAAATTTAGCATCAGCGGTATAAGAATTTGCAAATCCGATTGAATCTCCTTTTGCCAAAAGTTCTTTAACGTTTTGGTTTGCGGATTCAATTTCTTTTTTGGCATTAACCAAGTCAAATTCTGATTTTGTTTCGGTATTTTGTTTGCAAGCAAATAAAGATGTAATTACGATTGCAGTTAAAAAGAATTTTTTCATAATAATTTTAAATGAGGGTTTTTATTTTTAAAAATACTATTGCAAACATAAACAATTACTTTTATACCGCAATTAATATTTTAATAAATTGTTAAAATGACGATAAAATAAAATTAATACGATAATTTTACAGAATTAATAATGACAAACTGTTTATTGTATTACATTGATAGCTCTAATTCTTATGCATACAAATGTTATTATCTTTTATTAAATACATATAAAACAATACTAAGCCATGAAAAATACTAATTTTAGATCCACTTGCGCAATTGCCGTTTCCATCGATTTATTTGGAGATAAATGGTCATTATTAATTTTGAGAGACATGCTTTTGCATCGAAAATCTACCTTCAAAGAATTCTCACAATCGAAAGAGAAAATAGCGAGCAACATTCTAACCAACAGATTAGTATATTTAACAGAAGCTGGTTTTATTACCAAATTCAATCCAAAAGGCACCAAAAAAAGTGCTACATTTATAGCTACACGAAAAGGAATATGTGTTCTGCCGCTTTTGGTTGAATTGTATCTTCTCTCAATTGAATCTCTGGCAGAGGATATTTTGAATGAATCTCAAATAGCCATTAAAGCAGAAATATTTAATGATCGAGAATTATTTATTAATTCGAGACGTGAAAAATATATTGATTTTATAAATCAATTTCAAACTGAGGATGTCACTATCCAAAATGGGGAATTACAAGAGCAACCTCAATAATTATTAAAAAAAAGAGCAACCGGTAAAGTTGCTCTTTTTTTGTTCATGTAGGAACAATGACTAAACTATCATAGTGAAAATTATAATTATAGTTGTTGAAAGAAACTACTGTTTTGTAGTTATTACAATTACGCCACTAGAACCTTGTGCCCCATAAATAGACGCTTCGGCATCTTTTAATACATTTATTTCTTTTACATTATTAGGTAAAATATGGTCGATTCCAGACACTATTGATCCGTCAACTACAAATAGCGGTTCTGAAGTATTGCGCACTGAACTCACTCCTCTGATAGTTATTTTATTGTCTCTAGACACTGACACACCAGCTAAACGACCTCTAATCATGTCGAAAATGGTATTGTAAACGGTTTTGTTTTTATCACTTGAAGCATCAATACTATGGGAATTATTGACTTGGTATTTTTGTTCTGATGCCGAATATACTAAGGAGACTTTACTGCCTTTTTTGGGCCTTTTTGATTTTTCAGCTTCTAAATAAATAAAGTTCATCTTGTTTTCGTTATTAAATTTAGAAGATAACAAGCCATATTCATCAGAGTAAATATTGATAACCCCTGTTTTTTCCGGTAGTAAAACTTCGAAATCCCCATTTTTATCTGTTTCAACATTTGAATAAATCGAGTCCAAAAACACTTTTGCTTTTGAAATGGGTTTGCTATTAAAATCAGTGACCTTTCCAGTAAGTTTGTTTTGAGCGCTACCAACAGCTGATATTAATATAATTACCAACAGTATTTTCTTAATGTTTTTCATTTTTTTTCTTTTTGTATTGAAATGATACTGTTAAATTAAATAATTTTTTGGAATAAATGAAAACGCTTTAAAAGTTATTTAAATGGATTTTAAATAAATCAAATATTATAAGTTACTTATCATATCTATATCTTCCTCCAAAACCAAAGTTTTACGTGCTTTTTTGACTATTATTTTACTACCAAAAGAAAATAATAATGTAGCTCCAATAGAGCAAAAAGCCATAACTCCAGTCATTGAAAGTGTAGAATTATTTTGACAAAAACTAACAACAGCCGACATGATTGCGCCAACACTCATTTGTATGAAACCCATAAGCGCAGAAGCACTTCCGGCATTATTGCTAAACGGAGCCATAGAAAGAGCCGATACATTTGGGAATATAAAACCTTGGCAACTTAAAAAAATAAATATCAAAATAATAGTAGAATATAGTTCGCTAAAACCCAATATTGAAAGTGAAACCAAAACAATTCCAATGGCATTTTGAACATATAAAACCGACTTGATAATTTTTTCTGAAGAATATTTTTTTAACAAGAAATTATTGAGTTGGCTTGCCGTAATTAATCCAATTGCAATGATTGCAAATATCCAAGAATAGTAATATTCGTTTAATTTGAACAAAACCATAAAAACATAGGGAGAGCCACTTATGTAGGCGTATAAGCCAGCGTAAGCAATGGCTCCGGTAAAAGTATAAACACTAAATTGAGAATTTTTAATAATTGTCACATAACTTTTTATAATAAACTGAGGCCTAAGTGAGAAACTAGAATTGGGTTGTTTGCTCTCCGGCAATAAGTAGTAAATTCCAATAATAATCATAATTATTACGGCAATTAGTACCCCAAAAATAGAACGCCATCCAAATATTGAAGTGATATAACCTCCCAATGTAGGTGCGATAATGGGAGATATTGCAACAACTAGCATCAAAGTTGAAAATACTTTGGCATTGTCTTTTACCTCAAATAGATCTCTAACCATTGCTCTTGCTGCAACCATACCAACACAGCAGCCCAACGCTTGAAAAAGTCTAAATACAATTAATGTATTTACAGTTCCTGCAAAAGAACATGCTACAGATGATAAAGCATAAAGTACTAAACCAAAATAAAGCGGTTTTTTTCTGCCAAAACGTTCTAATAAAGGGCCGTATAAAAGCTGTCCTACAGAAATACCAATAAAAAAGGATGACAAGGATAACATTACAGCGGAAACAGAAGTATGCAAATCATTAGCAATAGCTGGGAAAGCAGGTAAGTACATGTCTATTGATAAAGGACCAATCGCAGTTAGTAATCCCAAAATAAGGATTAGGAGAGTTTGTTTGTTTTTCATTTCATTTTATCTGTTTTGCAAATTAATGCAAAATAATGACTTTGACCTAGTTAATCATTTATCAAAAGATGAATATTAGTTTATTAAATTCGTGTATCGCTTTAAAATCTAATGGATTTTGAATTTTGAACAAAAAAAGAGCAACTACTTCAGTTGCTCTTTTGATTTGAATTAATTTAGACTCCTTTATTATTTGGCATCGTCATTCCACATTTCTCTAACAGTTACGAATTTTCCGTCCACTTTCTTCCAAATTGTAATGTATTTACCCGTGCTTTTTACCTTCCCTGAAGCATCTTTTCTAATTGTTTTTCCGATTTCAGTTACGGTATTTTCATCTCCAAAAACATCAGTAATTTCGCTGGTACTTGTAAAGCCTTTTTTTCTAACAGCTATTTCGTCTTCCATGCCTTTTTTAATAGCTTCTTTACCAGAAATGATATTTTGGTTGTTAGGAAGTCTTACCGCATCATCAGCATAAAGTTTTAACAAACTGTCCAAATCACCTGAGTTATAATACGCATCCCAACTTTTTTCTAAGGCTATAATTTCTTCTTTAACACGTGCCAATTTTTCTTCTGCAGAAAGTGGTTTTACATCCTTCCCGAAGCTGTTTACACTCGTTATTTTTCCATTTAAATCATACGAATATTGTAGCATTTGTTCTCTTTCTCCAATGGTTCCGTCTTTTGAAACCCATTTTGCAGTAGCGCTAACTATTATGCCAGAAACAGGATCTGTGTCAGAAATTTTAAATGGTACAATCCCATTTATTTTCCAATTTACAGACTTTTTATCTTCGAAAATTGTTCCCCAATTTTTATTAGATACTTTTTCAAATTTACCATTTGAATGATAATAATCTACGGATTCAGCGAAAAAGCTAGAGTAGGTAGCACCATCCATTTTGTTGAAGGCAGCAGCCATTTTCTCAATTGTTTCAACTTCGCCTCTATTTGAAAATGTAAACGTGGCAGTACTGTCTTTCAAGTAAATTTTACCACCATCTGCCAACCCAAATTCATTCGTTTTAGGTACATTTTGAAATTGCATAAAGTCACTTATTTTTCCAGCTTTGTTGATGGTATACAATTCAAAAAGGTATAACTTTTGTTTAGAACCATTTTTCCAAACGCGGTCTTCTTGAGATATTGAAAAAACAAGG
>CALPQA020000113.1 GCA_943325595.2 Auritidibacter sp. Marseille-P8566 | reverse complement strand
GGAGTATCAATTCTGGAAAAGAACTTTTTACGGAGGAAAACACAAAATCTATTTGCGAAAAAAGTATTCGATATAAAATCCCTTCCAGTTTAGACCTTGAATCTTTGAAAATTTGTGAAAAAGATAAAAATGGAAACTATTGGTTGACTAATAAAAACCAAGTTATTTTAACCAAAATCAGTAGTAATAAATTAATAGTTTTAGCAAAAATTCGCATAGAACCATCTGCGGATATTACTATATCTGCTTTTTTCCAAGATAACTTTTCCAATATTTGGGTAGGTACTCAAAACAATGGTTTATTTCATTTAAAAGGAGATAAAGGAAATTATGTAGCAACTAAAATTTATCCCAAAAAGGATTCTCCCATCAATTTTTCTAGAATAGCAAACATCATTCAAGATCATCAAAACAATCTTATTGTGACATCCCGAGCCGACGGGGCTATTAAAATAAATAATGTAGCCCTTAGGAAAAATGATTTTACCTCTTCAACTATTACCGCAATTGATTTACCGACTAGAAAAATAAAAAGTATTTTTATTTCTCGAGATAAAACCCTGTGGATTGGATCATTAGGAAACGGTGTGTTTTTTCAAAATAATTCGGGACTAAAATTTAAAAACTATCAAATTAAAGATTATGAAAACAACTCAACGGTTAGTAATACTCGATCAATTATTAAAGATGACAATGGTAATTTGTGGGTAGGTACTTTATTTGAAGGGCTTTTTATTTATGACACCACCAATCAAACAATAGTGAAGTCAATACTAAATGGAAAATCGATTTTTGCATTATCCAAAATAGATAATAAACACGTTCTTGTAGGCGCCTCTGACGGCTTATATCTAGTCACTTTTGAAAGAAACAATTATAACACTAAAAAACTAAATACGAACAATAAGACCAATCCCATTGTATTTTCAATTGCGAATGTCAAAAATCATTACTGGCTAGGAACTGACAATAATCTCATGAGTTTTACATTAACGAATGATTTTGAATTAGTGAATCGTGTCACCTATAAAAATTTGATTCCATCCTCTTTAAATTCCATAAATTTCGTGCGTATCGTAAAATATGATCCCGTACACAATTTTTTATGGATTGGAACGCAAACAAAAGGTCTCGTTGTAGCCAAATTAAACAATGATTTTACCATTAAAAATTTTTCCCATTATAATCAAAACCCAAATAGTCTGGATACTAATGACTATATATGTGACATACTTCTTGACAATAAAAACAATAGTTGGATAGGTACAAAAAATGGATTGTTTCAAATTAAATTATCTAAAGTTGGTGCAGCTTCAAAAATAAAAAAATTCACAATTCGAGACGGATTACCTAGTAATTTAATTCAATCAATCGAAACCGATAAGCAAGGAAATATATGGATAGGCACAAATAGGGGTTTAGTTAAATTAAATCAAGCTTATAAGACAACAATTTATGACATAAACGATGGTATTCAAAACTATGAATTTACAGAACATTCCTCTTATTCCGATTCCAATGGATTACTCTATTTCGGGGGCATTGATGGTATTTCTACTTTTTCTCCCGATAAAACAAAACAGGCCAATTACAACGAACCTGTAAATATTGCGGACATAATTATCAATGGTATAAATGTAAATGATAGAAGGCCTAAGGATGATTCTTCCATTCTCACACTACGTAATTTCGAAAATAATTTAAAAATCAACTTTCTATCTCCGAATTACTACAATCAAAAAAATTGTAAATACTCCTATATTTTGGAAGGATTTGATGAGAATTGGTTATCGGCATCTGCTAATGTTTATGCAGCAGATTATAAAAATTTACCTACAGGTAATTATACATTCAAAATAAAAGTATCAAACGAAGATGGAAAATGGGATTCAGAATATACCTCATTACCAATAGAAATTAAACCTTTATTTTGGTTTACATTTCCGGCATTTTGTCTTTATATAATTATGCTTTATTTTTTAATCAATTTAATTTCATCAATTACAAAAAAGCGACTTGAGAAAAAAAACAAAGAGCAATTAGAAAAACAATATCAAGAGCAGATGGAGAAAATCAATAATTCGAAATTGGAATTCTTTATCAACATATCACATGAAATCAGAACACCCTTAACACTAATTTTATGTTCTATTGAAAAACTAATTTCTAATTTTAAGTTGAATCCAAAACAAGAAAAAGAAGCATTAACTATTGATAAAAATGTAAATAATCTTTTGGAATTGACCAATGAATTATTGGCTATTCACAAAATGGAAACTGGTAATTACCAACTAAAAGTTCAGAAAAACGATATGATTTCGTTTTTAAAAAACATTAAAATTGTTTTCAAGTCATTGGCAAAATCAAAAGAAATTAAAATCTCGATTGATGCTGATGAACCTGAATTATTTATTTGGTTTGATAAAAATGCTCTTGGAAAAATTATGTATAATCTAGTTTCCAATGCCATTAAACACACCAATAAAGGAGGGAAAATTGTAATAAAAGCAATCTTATCTGTAGACGAAGGATTTTTAACAATTGAGGTTTGCGATAATGGCTCAGGAATAGACCCCAATCATTTGTCTAAAATATTCAATAGATTTTACCATCACGGGGGCAATATGGACCGCTATGTTAATGGATTTGGAATAGGCTTGTCTTTGACAAAATCTTTGATTGAACTGCATAAAGGGACAATTTCAGTTAGTAGTGAATTGAATAAAGGAACTGTATTTACATTGAAATTACCAATTGATGAAAATATTTATTCTAATGAAGAAAAATCTGATAGCGCCATTTGGAATAACGCTATGACCTCCCTGTTTACTCCAAATGATACTGATGAAATCATAATTAATGATGAAATACCTGATGAGAATATAGAATTTAATGACGAAAAACCTACTATTTTATACATCGATGACAATATTGAATTACTTGAAAATATGTCCGATTACTTTTCTGACACCTATAATGTATATACGGCAGAAAATGGAAAAATTGGAGTTGAATTGGCAAATAAATTGCAGCCCGACGTAATTATCAGTGACATAGTAATGCCCGAAATGAATGGTCTTGAACTGTGCGTTACAATTAAGAACGATATAAACACTTCGCATATCCCCGTAATTTTATTAACAGCACAGGGTGATATGGATAGCGAATTTAAAGGAGTACAATCTGGAGCAGATTACTTTGTCCCTAAACCCTTTAATATTAAAATTTTAAACCTAACTATCAAAAACCTGATAGAGTCCAGAAACAAATTAAAAAATCTATTTGCCACTAATAAATATGAAGATGCTGGGGATATTACCACAAACAAAAAAGACAAAGAATTTATTGAAAAACTACTGAAATATGTTAACGATCATATAGAAGAAGATAATTTGAATATAGTAAACATCGCAGATGAATTTTCAATGAGTCGTTCCACCTTTTTTAGAAAAGTTAAGATAATAACAGGTACTACTGGTAAAGAGCTTATAAATTCGGTTCGATTGAAAAAAGCTATAACACTTTTACTAGAATCAGATCTAAATATATCTGAGATTGCTTATGCCATAGGTCATTCTAATCCACAGTATTTTTCTAAGTGGTTCAAATCTCATTGCAAAATGTCGCCTTCAGAATA
This sequence comes from Auritidibacter sp. Marseille-P8566, assembly GCA_943325595.2. Next base: position 2,808 of record CALPQA020000113.1, on the reverse strand, counting down.
TATTTTAAAAAACAAATTGAAGGACTAAAGTAATTGATATCTTCTAGCCATAATTAAAAAAGGCAAAAAAGAACTTAGCTTTTAATACGAAATTGAGTTGTATAAAACTGCAAGAAAAGTCCTTTTAAATTTTGACATCTAATTGTAAGAAAATCTATAATCTTTGGCAATTTAATACCGACGAGATTACTTTTCTATACAATAATAATTGAGGGTTCAGAAAATTAGCTTGGTTAATAAATTAATATTTCAGAATTAATCTATTTATTGATTTTAATTTAATATTGAATAAACACATTTTTTTAAACAAATAGACCTGTCTATTGACAGGTCTAAGAGTTAAATTTATTAATAAAATCTAAGATATAATTGTATTATTGTACGACAATGGTTACCGTGTTTGTATTTCTTTTATAAGTATAATCACTCGCTGATGAAGTGCTATTATAAATAAAACCAGAACCTGAATAATTTTTATCACTTAATCTAGTACCCAATAAAGTTACTACATAGGTTCCAGGAGTAGTAAATTTATAAGAATAAGTCAAATTATATCTATTTATTGCTACACCAGTAGAAAATCCCCCCACAGGTGTTAATAATACACTTAAATTAGTAAAATAGCTGTCCACTAGGTTTTGACAATCAAAATATGTTTTGAGTGTTGGCATTAACTCTCTTATGCGATTTGCAGCAGTATCTTTATAGTAAGATTTGTCTACCAACCTCCTTAAGCCAGTAATTATAGCATTAGCATCAAGTGTTGTATTGGGATTTAAAATATTATACGCTATTATTTCATTGTTCAATACAGGTGTCCAAGTATCTAATTTGGCTTGTGTTAGTACATAATCCTCTTGGTCAACTTTTTTTCCTCCAGTAATTACTAAATAACTTTTTGCAAAATCGTGTCCAGTATCTCCAGTATAAACAACATAGGTTTCGGCATTGCCTGCCATTTTAAAAGATACGGTTTCATTTACAGCTACTGTTGTTTTATCAGCTTCTAAACTTACCCAGGTATCTAATTCATCTTTCTCACAAGAAGTGAAACAAAACGAAATCGTTAAAAGCATTAAAATACTTATTGAATATTTGGTTTTCATACTATATATTTTTTTTTATTAATTGTATCCAGGATTATTTCCCCCGATTGAAGGATTTGCTAATCTCTCATTATTTGGTATTGGCAATAACATATGAAAGTCCTGTACATTTCCAGTAATTTTATTCCATTCGAAAATTTGTCCACTACCTCCTGCCCAATAAGCTGTCCATTTTACTTGTGTAGTTGCAGCCGGCTGTGTAATTGCAGGCAATGGAGGCCATTGAACTACAGGCGCTTCTAATGACTTTGTACTCATTTTGTTAACCATATCACGCAAAGTAGATTTTAGGGTACCCCAGCGCACCAAATCAAACCATCTTTTGCCTTCTGCACTTAACTCTCTACTTCTCTCATAGAAGATATAATTCCTAAAAGCAGCTTGAGTTGAAACTAATGGGCTGCTAGCAGTCAAATTAGCTAAGCCGGTAGATCTTTGAAGTGTCAAGGAACGTGGTAAAACATCAGCGTGCACTCCTCCAATATTAACGTTTCTGGCTCTATTTCTAAGTTGGTTTAAAGCATCAATTGCGGCTTGTGTGGGTCCATTAGATTCGTTTAAAGCCTCTGCATAAATTAACAATACTTCTGCATACCTAAAAATTGGCCAGTTTACATCGTAGTCACCTTGGGCTTTGATAGGAAAGTTGGGATCATGCACAGGATAGCGTCTGAATTTTGCAGCAGCTACAGGTTCTTTATCAACAGCACTTAATCTTGTAAATTTACCAGTAGCGGAAACTATTTTAATTCTCGCATCTGTCCATTGCAAGCGAACACTATCTGCTGCCTCATAATAATATTGGTGATAAGGATTCGCTCTTATAGCAGCTTGTGAGCCACCGACAAGTAAATTGTTTACCCCAGAAGCATCGGAAGGCAGTCCCATGTTAATGGCAATTGTATTGCCTACACCAAGTCCAGGTGATTTAAATTGTACGTCAAAAATAATTTCATTATTGTTTTTATTTTGTACAGTAAACGCATCTGGGAAATAATTACACAAGGAATATCTATTTGAATCTATTACCTCTTTTGCATATCTAGCCGCCAAAGCAAAATCGGCAATTCCATTACCAGTATTATCTCTTTTAGCCATACTTCCTCTTGTAAGATATATACTCGCTAATAAAGTTTTGGCTGCATCTTGAGTAGCATGTCCTGCTAAACCAGCGGTTTTTACTTTTAAATTAACAACTCCATATTCAAGATCTCTAATTATATTTTCATAAATAGTTGCTACAGGAGTTCTAGGAATATTTAAATCATTCAATGAACTCGTTTCTGATTCTTTATAAGGTACATCCCCATAATATCGGATTAAGTTGAAGTACAATAACGCTTTAATAAATTTTGCTTCAGCAACTAAATTATTTCTTTCAGCAATATCCATATCAATACTTGGAATTTTAGATATCGCTAGATTAGCTCGATTTATTCCATTATAATGGTCTCTCCAAATAGGCAAAATTACTTCAATATTATCAGCAGTGAAAGTGAATAAGTTTAGTCCTGAAAGCGGCACTTTTGATCCTGCATTATTTTCATCTGTAGTAAAAAAACTTTGACTCTTACCGTATACACCTTCTAGTTGTAACGAATTATATACACCCACAATTGCAGCTCTGGCATTTGCTTCTGTTTTAAATGAATTTTCAGCTGATGGTTGAGAAACTGGAACTTCTTCTAATAAGTCGCTACAG
>CALPQA020000112.1 GCA_943325595.2 Auritidibacter sp. Marseille-P8566 | reverse complement strand
ATGCTGTTATTTACAATTATTAAAATCTTCAAGGACAATAAGTTCATGGCTGTTTTAGTAAATGTGATGCACGTTACAATTGGAGTATTATTTGGTTTGCACACGCTTGGATTAATTGCGCGTTGGTATATTTCAGGTCATGCACCTTGGAGTAATGCTTATGAATCAATTATTTATGTAGCTTGGGCGACGATGTTTTTTGGTTTGGCATTTGATAGAAAATCGAAATTGACAGTAGCGTCCTCGGCGTTTGTAACTGCGATGATTTTGATGGCTGCCTACATGAATTGGATTGATCCAGATATCGCCAATTTGCAACCTGTATTAAATTCTTATTGGTTAATGATTCACGTGGCAGTTATTGTGGCAAGTTATGGGCCATTTGCATTAGGAATGATTTTAGGATTTGTTTCATTAATTCTAATTTTCTTTACCAATGATAAAAATAAAGAAGTGATGGCGCTTAACATCAAAGAAATCACCTATATCAACGAAATGGCATTGACTATTGGTTTGGTCATGTTGACTATTGGAAATTTCCTTGGTGGACAATGGGCAAATGAAAGCTGGGGACGTTATTGGGGTTGGGATCCAAAAGAAACTTGGGCTTTAATCAGTATTATGATTTATGCATTCGTAATTCATTCTAGATTTGTTCCTATGTTTCGAGGAAAATGGGTTTTTAATTTGATGAGTATGTTTGCTTTTATATCTATTTTGTTTACTTATTATGGGGTAAACTTTCATCTTGTTGGGTTGCATTCTTATGCAAGCGGCGAAGCCAATTCTCTGAGTTGGATTTGGCAATCTTTAGCTGGAATTGCTATTATAGGTGGGATTTCATATCCTAAATACAAAAAATATTACAAGTAAAAACTAAATATTTTTTTTTAAAAAAGTGCAACCAAACAGTTGGGCTTTTTTTTTGTTTAAAAAGTATGAATAGTTTGGTTAAATTTTAATTAATAAATTAACATTGCGCTTCTTTAAAAATGTAGTTATTAACAAAAAAAAGTATTAAATTTGTAAACAATATATATATTAATTTATCATAAATCCCTCATTATGAAAAGTTTAATTACATTTAAGGTTTTTCTTGTATTTGTATTTTTGTTAATAACCAATAGTGTTTCTTCTAAAGCATTCTATGGTAATTTAACAAATTCGGATGAAATCACAAACTTAAGTGCTTTTTCTGTAAGTGGTGTTTCACCAACTTCAGGACATGCAGGTACAATTGTAACTATTACCGGAACTGCTTTTATACCGACGTCAATTGTTTTATTGGGGGCAATAACAATTCCATCGGCAAATATTCAGTTTGTATCTGCTACAGAATTAAAAGTGACACTTCCTTGTGGGATGAATACTGGTTTTTTTACAGTTGATGGAATAGTTTCTACAATTTTATTTACTTATATAGATCCAACAATTTCAACTGTTTTACCAAATATTTCCTATTGTGTTGGTACGACAGTTCCGCAAATAATATTATCTGGGACGCCAACTGTTCCAACAACTCCAACCACCTTAGGGTTTTCTTGGACAAATACAAATACTAACATTGGTTTAATTGGAAATGGAGTAGGGAACCTTCCAACTTTCACTGCTGTAAATGCAACTCTGGAGCCAATAACAAGTATTGTAACAGTTTCACCATCTATAAATGGTTGCGTGGGTACTTCTAAAAATTATACAATAACCATAAATCCAACACCAGTTGCGAAACCCATTTCAAATATATTAGTTTGTGCTGGAACAAATATTAATCAAATTAATCTAATAGCGACTTCACCAAATTCGGGAACTGGGACCTCTTTTTCATGGAGCGGCACCAATAATGCTGCAATAGGATTAAGTACTGCTTCGGGGATTACGTCTCCAATACCTTCATTTACAGCCACAAATGCTTCTAGCAGTTTTATAGCCTCAACTTTTACTGTAACTCCAACTTTTCAAGGTTGTATTGGTACACCAATAAATTTTTCAATTCAAGTTGCACCTTCAATTTCTAGTGCTCCAACTATTGGAACCATAACACAACCAACATGTACAACTGCCACGGGAAGTGTTGTTTTAAATGGATTGCCTTCAGGAAATTGGACAATAACTAAATTACCCGGAGGACAAACCTATACTAATACGGGTAACACTTTTACAGTTACAAATCTTTCAACTGGAACATATACTTTTTCGGTTTCCAATGGAACATGTAGTTCTTCAGCTTCTCAAAATGTTGTAATTGATGCTGTGCCCATTCAAAGTCCTCCAAATATTGTTTCAATAATTCAGCCAACTTGTGCTGTTGCAACAGGAAGTGTTACTTTAAACGGATTGCCATCAGGAAATTGGACGTTAACAAGTGTTCCTTCTGGAGTTTTAGTAGTAGGAACAGGAAGTGCAACAACTATTTCAGGCTTGATAGCGGGCTCATATTCATATACTGTTACTAATTCAAGTAGTTGTATTTCAGGACTTTCCAACGCGATAATACTTAATAGTCAACCTGCTTATCCATCGGCACCAATTGCAAATGCACAATCTTTTTTGACCACAGCCAATGCAACAGTTTCTAATTTACAAATTGTAAGTTCTGGTACACCAATTTGGTATTCCAGTGCTTTGGGCGGAACGGCAATTCCAGGTTCAACACTATTAGTAACGGGAATTTACTATGCTTCTCAAACGATTAATGGTTGTGAAAGTGCAGTAAGAACTGCTGTAAATGTTTCTGTTTTTCCTAGTTCCTCTGGAGGTTCTATTTCGGGAACGACTACAGTTTGTTCAGGAATAAATACAACTGTATTAACTCTATCAGGATATACAGGAAATATTTTGCGATGGGAATCTTCAACAGTTAGTGATTTCTTGGCTAATGTTCTTCCAATCAATAATCAAAGTGCGATTTATACTGCCATTAATTTAACCTCACCTTTGTATTTTAGAGCCGTTGTTCAAAGCGGAATTTCCCCAGTTGATTATTCGTCTCCTGCATTTATAGATGTTGTAGCGCAAAGTAGTGGTGGAAATTTATCGTCTTCAACTTCTGTTTGTCAGGGACAAAATAGTGGTTTACTATCTGTTTCAGGCACTATAGGAACTATTATTCGATGGGAACAATCGGTTGATAATGGGGCCAATTGGTCTTCAATTGCAAATACAGCAAATTCATATACTTCTGGGATATTATTGACAACAACTCAATATAGAGTTGTGGTTCAAAACGGTGTTTGCCCTGCGGTTTATTCTTCAGTTGCAACCATAAATGTAATCAATCCGCCTGTCGTAACCGATTTTCCAAACCAACAAGTTTGTTTTGGTGATACTAAAACTTTTGGTGATCCATTTGTAGCAGGTTATACTTATTCGTGGACTTCAGATTTAGGTTATTCTAGTAATTTACCTCAAGTTAGCATTACTTTCGGTCAAGTTGTAACGCAAACCTATACTTACACTGTTACTAATTCTGTTACAGGATGTTCGGCTCAAGACCAATTTCAAATAATTGTAAACCCACTTCCAAGGGCAACAGTTATTGGAAACACTTCAATTTGTGAAGGGAATTCAATTAATATTGGTTCAAACTCAACTATCGGTTCAACCTATTCATGGACAAGTAGTCCCTCAGGATTTATTGATACAACCTCAAATCCATTGGTTAATCCGGCAGTTTCTACAACTTATATTTTAGAAGAAACTACAGCTGCAACAGGTTGTAAAAAATCAAATCAAACTCTTATAACGGTTCAACCAATTCCAGTAGTAACCATTGTAGGGTCTCCACAGTTTCATATTTGTGAAACAACCGCGCAAGTGCCATTGAATGCTACTATAACCAATTTTTATTCTTCCTATGTTTGGACAAAAATTATTGGTTCAGGTAGTTTTGACAATAGTGCTATTTTAAATCCAATTTATTCTCCAAGCGTTGCTGATGTTTTGGCAGGAAGTGTAACCTTACGATTATCAGTAATTGGTGCAAACCCATGTACTGCAACTTATACACAAGATGTTGTTATAATAATTGATAAAAAACCAATTGCAAATGCAGGTTTGGATGTAACTACATGTGGAACAAATCCAATTCAAATTAACGCTATTGGAACCTTAAATGCAACCAATTTAGTTTGGACTTTACCATCTGGAATTTCAGGAACTTTGGATCAAAGTAATCCATACACGCCAATATTTACGCCAAGTGCCAATGATTTAAATTATGTAGGGCCAATTATAATCTCATTAACAGCTTCTTCAAATACCAATTGCCCAACTTCTTCTGATACAGTTTCGGTGTTGATAACTCCAGCCCCAGTTGTAGATGCAGGACCGCCAACGGCAATTATCTGTCAAGGTTCAAATTATATAGTTCCATTCAATCCAACGGCAAGTCAAAATATTGTAAATAGTACCATACTATGGACAAAAGGAACCGGTGACGGAACAATAGTTGGTCCCAATTCACTAACACCAACATACATTCCAGGGCCAATTGATATTGCAAATGGAACAGTAACTTTAACATTGAGTGCTTCTGGAAACAATCCTTGTAGTACTCCAGCAACAGACAGTATTATTGTAACTATTGTAAAAAATCCTATTGTAAATGCGGGTGCTGATATTTCAGTTTGTCAAGGTTCTATAAATGTAAATGCAATCATTCAAAACGCAGGAACAATTCTTTGGACGGTTACCAATGGAAACGGAAATTTTGTAGATCCAACAGTCATCAGTCCGATATACATTCCAGCACCTACAGATTTAAATACGACAGTTACTTTTACGGTTTCTGTTACACCGATAAATGCTTGTGGACCAACGGTTTCAGATAGTGTTCTTTATACTATTAAAGCTTCACCAAGCGTCGTGGCAGGAAGTGACGCTACAATTTGTCAAAGTAATGCGACCTATCAATTGCAAGCAACGGCAACAAATACCACTTTAATAACTTGGACGTCAACAGGATCAGGTTCATTTGATAATATTCATAATGAAGATCCAATTTATACTTTAAGTCCAAACGATATAACTGCAGGCTCAGTAACTTTTACAATTACAGGAGCGCAAACGAGTTGTCCCGATGCCACAGATATAATGGTACTGACCATTCAAAAAAATCCTATTGCGAATGCAGGACCAGCGCAAATTATTTGTCAAGGAGATAGTGTTGTAATTCCTGGAACTTCCAATAATTCCAATACATTTAGTTGGGTTAGAAATGGTGGAACGGGAACTTTTATAAATACAAATACCACAAATCCAACGTATACTTCACAACTAAGTGAATCAGGGACTATTTATTTGACATTAATTGCCGATGCTATTGCACCTTGTACCGTTTCAGCAAATTCAAATACAACCATTGATATCATTCCAAGAGCAACTGCAGATGCAGGTTTAGATGGACAAATTTGTGAAGGGGCAACCTTTCATATTACAACTGCTGGAGCGTCTAATAATGTTGGAGTGCAATGGAGTACCAATGGTGACGGAACATTTACAGGAGGTTCAACAATATCTCCAATCTATACTCCGGGACCAAGTGATAACAATAACGGTTCTGTAACATTGACGTTGACTGCAACTAAAAACTTCCCTTGCAATGCCAATGCGGTAGATCAAATGACATTAATTATTAATAAAATACCAGTAATTACTGTTGTCAATCCAGATGTTGATTTGTGTGTTGGTGACCCGTTTTATATCGTTTCTGGAGTAGTGCCAACTAATTATGATTCCTTGTCTTGGAGCACTTCTGGATCTGGAACTTTTGCTCCAAATACAACTTCTATTGCCCCAACGTATTTTCCATCAGCTAGTGATTATACTTTAGGAACAGTAACCTTGACTTTAACAGCCTCACGAAATCCGTTGAACTGTAATTCATCTTCATCAAATACAATTACGTTACATTTTATCACCAAACCAACAGCGGATGCAGGACCAGTTGCTGCAACTATTTGCGAAGGCTCATTTTATGTAACCAATGGTGCATCGGCAAGTAATTTCTCCAATGTAACTTGGTCTAGTTCGGGTTCTGGAACATTTACAAATGCAACTACATTATTAGCAACATACACACCTTCTGCTTTAGACTATACTTTAGGTTTTGTAAATTTGACTTTAACAGCAAATACAATTTCACCTTGTACTGGAGTTGCCACAGATGTTATCCGATTGAATTTACAAAGAGTACCTGTAATTACAGTTAGAGCAAATGATGCCATTTGTAATACACAAAATACCTACGCAATTGGTGGCACTTCTGTAACAGATTATAGTGTCAATTCAGAAGTTTGGTCTTCAAGCGGAACGGGAACTTTTTCACCTTCGGGAGATCCTTTAAATCCAGTTTACAATCCATCATCAGATGATTTGGCGGCAGGTTTTGTAACTCTCACAATTACCGTAAATTCTATTGCTCCGTGTGTTATTCCAGTTTCAAATTCATT
>CALPQA020000111.1 GCA_943325595.2 Auritidibacter sp. Marseille-P8566 | reverse complement strand
TTGAAAATTATTTTTTATTTGTTAGCCGATGGGAACCAAGAAAAAATCATCTTACGTTGCTTAAAACATTTGTAGAAAACGGATATTACAAAAAATACAAATTAGTTTTTATTGGCGATGATGCAATTGAGAATAAAAGGTACAATAACTATTATAATCTGCTAGAAAAAGAGGTAAAAGAACAAATAGTCCACTTAAAGAAAATAGGATTTCATGATTTAGTGCACCTCGTTAGAGCATCAACATTATCAGTATATCCCTCTTTTGCAGAAGGATTTGGCATTCCTCCATTAGAGTCTATAGCGTCAGGTATCCCAACAGTTTGTTCTAATACCACCGCAATGTCAGATTTTAAATTTATTGGTAATTGCCTTTTTGATCCATCTAGTTCAGACGATTTGAACTTGAAAATTATAATCGCTTTACAGGACAATTTAATTGAAGAAAAACGAAATCAAGTCCATTTGAAATACAAATGGGATTTGTCTGCCCAAATTTTTAAAAAATTACTTTAATTTAATATTTCAAAACCTAAAAATTTTCATAAAAAGACTATTTTAGCCATCTGAAAATAAAACATTTCATGAAAATAGCCATTTTAGGGACTCGCGGAATTCCAAATCATTATTCAGGATTTGAACAATTTGCCGAATTTTTCTCTGTATACCTTGCAGAGAAAGGCCACGAAGTCTATGTTTATAATTCTCATGACCACCTTTATCAAGAAAAAACGTTCAAAGGGGTACACCTTATACATCAATACGATCCAGAATACAAATTAGGAACCTTTGGGCAGTTTATATACGATTTCAATTGCATTATAGATTCTCGAAAACGTGATTTTGATGTTGTTTTGCAATTGGGTTACACCAGTAATTCAGTCTGGTTTTTCTTATTGCCTAAAAAGCCAGTTATCATAACTAATATGGATGGTTTAGAATGGAAACGTTCAAAATATTCTAAGCCTGTTCAACAATTTTTGAAATTTGCAGAACGATTAGCAGTCAAAAGCAGTGATTATTTAATATCAGATTCGTTGGGTATCCAAAAATATTTAACCGAAAAACATAAAGTCATTTCGACTTATATTCCATACGGAGCAACGGTTTTTGAAAGCCCAGACGAAGAAATATTGAAGGAGTACAATGTTACGAAGAACAATTATAATATGATTATGGCTCGTTTCGAACCAGAAAATAATATTGAAACTGTACTCGATGGAATTGTTTTATGCAAAGAGGAAACTACAATTTTAGTTGTAGGAAACCACAATACAAAATACGGAAATTATCTAAAAAATAAATTCAGCACAAAAAAAGCAATTCGTTTTATAGGTGCAGAATTCAACATAAATAAGCTGAATAACCTTCGGTACTTTTCTAATTTTTATTTCCACGGTCATTCTGTTGGTGGAACCAATCCTTCTTTGCTTGAAGCAATGGCGTCTAAAGCATTTATAATTGCACACAATAATCATTTTAATAAAGCAATTCTTAAAGAAAATGGCTATTATTTTTCTAACCCACAAGAGGTAAAAAATATTTTAGAAACAATCAAAAAAAATGATAACTTGCAATTGGTTCAAAACAACTTTGATGCTATTGAAAATGAATTTAATTGGGATAAAATAAATGGCGAATATCTTCAACTTTTCGAAGAATGCATTTCAAAATCTGAAACAAGAAAACAGTAGCCATTCTACTTTACTTTTAATTGTTCTTGCTTTATTATGTATTCCATTAAGTTATGCTTTTAACAGCATAGCTCTAGTTTTTCTGTTTGTTGTCACTTTAATATCACTCAAAAAACAAAATATAAAATTGGATTTAAATCTGATTTTGCCAATTGTTTTGTATGTTTTGATGTTGCTCTCAATCACTTGGACAATTGATTTCGAGAGAACTTTAAATGGCTTGTCAAAAGAATTGCCACTGTTATTAATTCCAGTTTGTTTTTTGTTATTCCGTTCTTTTTCCGCTTTAGAAAAAGAGAAAATAATCAAGTGGTACAGTTATGGAATTGTAGCGTATAGCCTATTTTATCTAGCAAAAGCATTGTTGCGGTTTATATTCTTAAAGGACACATCGGTTTTCTTTTATCATGAATTGGTTACAAAAGATGTAAATGCAATTCATGTTTCAGTATATGTTGCCGTTTCCTTCTTTTACTTTCTTGAAAAACAACAAAAAGGTCTATTTGATAAATTCTCATTAGTGCTATTATTCGTAATGGTTTTTTTATTGTCATCAAAAAATATTATTGTGGTTTTTATGGGACTTTTGGTTTGTTACCATTTGTTTTACTCGAAAACATCAAAAAAAATGCGCCTAAAAAACCTTATTTTGTTGCTTGTAATTCTTATTTCAATTTCCTTTATAGGAAAAATAAAAGAGCGTTTCAAGGAAGAATATGAAACCATAATGACCGATAGTAGCGTTAATGATGTTATTAGCAAAGGCTCAGAAAAAGTTTATAATGTAAGTATTAAGCAAGCTTGGACGAACCATGTTTTCAAGCCTAATGATTATTTTCCAGGAACTGCTTTTCGAGTGTATCAATTTAGAATTTTCATCGAATTTCTTCAGGAGGAATCTATTTTTTGGACAGGATTTGGTTTGGACGCTTCCTATTCTAAAATTGTTGAAAAAGGCATTCATTACAATCTTTTTCTAGGAAATGAAAATCAAGGAGGCTACCAAACGAAGAATTTTCACAACCAATACATCCAGGTTTTTGCAGAACTAGGAATTTTTGGATTACTATTATTGCTTACAATGGTATTCCTATCGTTTAGAAATGCAATGAAAACCAAAAGCTTTGTACACATTGCCTTTTCGGTTTTAATAATAGCGCTATTTTTCACAGAGTCTTTCCTCTGGAGACAAAGAGGAATCACATTCTTTATACTAATGTATTGTATTTTCAATTCCAATTTAAAATTCGAAAAAACAATTTCTCCTTAGTATAATATTATATTAATTTTAACGTTTATAATACAATATTAGATAAAACACGAAACACAAGTCTATATGAAAAGAATTTTAATTACCGGAGCAGCTGGTTTTTTAGGCTCCCATTTGTGTGATCGTTTTATAAAAGAAGGCTACCAAGTCATTGGTATGGACAACCTCATAACGGGCGATTTAAGAAACATAGAACATTTGTTTAAACTTGAACATTTTGAGTTTTACCATCACGATATAACGAAATTTGTACACGTCCCGGGAAAGTTAGATTATATTTTGCATTTTGCTTCTCCTGCTAGTCCAATTGATTATTTAAAAATCCCAATTCAAACACTAAAAGTAGGTTCTTTGGGAACGCACAATCTTTTAGGTTTGGCAAGAGTTAAAAACGCAAGAATCCTAATTGCGTCTACTTCTGAAATTTATGGAGATCCATTAGTACATCCACAAACTGAAGAATATTATGGAAACGTAAATACGATAGGACCTCGAGGAGTTTATGACGAAGCCAAACGATTCCAAGAATCAATCACAATGGCTTATCATACATTTCACGGAGTTGAAACTCGAATTGTAAGAATATTCAATACCTACGGACCAAGAATGCGACTCAATGACGGAAGGGTAATTCCTGCGTTCATCGGACAAGCACTTCGAGGTGAAGATTTAACCATTTTTGGAGACGGAATGCAAACACGTTCTTTTTGCTATGTTGACGACCAAGTGGAAGGAATTTTCAGATTGTTACATTCTGATTATGTATATCCCGTGAATATTGGAAATCCGGACGAAATTACTATCAAGGATTTTGCTGACGAAATCATAAAACTAACAGGGACCAATCAAAAAGTGGTTTACCACCCTTTACCTATAAACGATCCTTTACAACGCCAACCAGACATTACAAAAGCTAGAACATTGTTGGGCTGGGAAGCAAAAGTATCAAGAGAAGAAGGAATGAAAATAACTTACGATTATTTCAAATCTCTTTCTAAAGAAGAATTATTAAAAGAGGAACACAAAGATTTCTCTGGATATATCCGTTAGTATGACCGCAGCTCACTCAGGAAGATATTCTAAATATATACGGCCAATAAGCATCGTTTTTGACTTATTGGTTGTCTCTATTTTAGCATTGTATTTTTTTAAAGGGCTCAATCTAAATTACAGTAACTACATTGGTTATCTGCTAGCTTCATGGGCAACTATTGCCTTTCTTATTAAATTTTACGATGTTTTTAGATTTACAACTCCAGTAGAAATTCTTACTAAAATTGTAAAGCAAGGCGCCTTATTTTCTCTTTTAATTATTGCTTTTTATCCTTTTTCTAAAGAAGTTATTTTTAGCGGAAGGGCATTATTGTATTACATGGTTTCCTGTGTTTCATTAATAACCATCTCTAAATTCCTTTTATTTTACTATTTAAAAAAATACAGAATTATCACTGGGAGTAATTACAGAAATGTCGTAATTATAGGATTTGCTGAAGAATGCATTCGGTTAAAGCAGCTTTTTGAATCAAGGAATGACTACGGATATCGCTTTTTAGGATACTTTTCAAATAAAAAGAAAAATGATGAAATTTTAGGGAATGTAGACTATTTGAAAACATTTGTAATCGAAAATAAAGTAGATGAGATTTACTGTGCTTTAGACGAAATGACAAATGAGCAATTGGCAGATATTGTTGAATTTTCTGATGAAAACGAAATTGTTATAAAATTCATTCCTGGGACAAAAGAGATTTTTTCAAAAAAGCTAAAAATCAATTATTACGAAATGTTTCCAGTATTATCAATGCAAAAGACAATATTGCACGATCCAACTACAAAAGCGATAAAAAGATTTTTTGACGTAATTTTTGCTTTACTTGTTATTGTTTTTCTTTTGTCTTGGGTTGTTCCTCTCCTAGCATTTTTAATAAAAATGGAGTCAAAAGGGCCGGTTTTTTTCAAGCAGGGCAGGCCCGGATTAGACGAGAAAGAGTTTTATTGCTATAAATTTCGATCAATGAAATTAAATGGAACTACAGAAAAAGAAGCTTCCAAGAACGACCCACGGGTTACAAAAATTGGGAAGTTTATGAGAAAAACAAGCATGGACGAATTGCCACAATTTATAAACGTGTTGTTCGGAGAAATGTCTGTAGTAGGACCAAGACCCCATCTTTGGTCGCAAAATAAGTCTTATGGAAATAAGATAAAAAAATACATGGTACGCCATTATGTAAAACCTGGAATTACCGGTTTAGCTCAGGTTAAAGGCTTTCGTGGAGAAATTGAGTCTGACGACGACATGATAAACCGAATAAAACTAGATGTTTTCTACATCGATAATTGGTCGTTAATTTTAGATTTAAAAATCATCGTTCAAACGGTTTTGAATATTATCAAAGGCGAAAAAAAGGCCTACTAACTTAGAATGATTTTTTAAAATCATAGCGCATAACCTTTTGATATAAATTCCTTCAAAATTTTTCTCTTTTAATGGCTTTATAAACGCAAAAGAAATTATTTTTGCACTTCACAACAATCAACTACACAATGACAATTTTACTATTAGGTTCAGGAGGAAGAGAACACGCTTTTGCTTGGAAAATGCTTCAAAGTCCGCTTTGTACTAAATTATTTGTTGCTCCAGGAAACGCTGGAACAGAAAGCATTGCCACAAATGTGAACCTGAAAATCACTGATTTTGACGCCATAAAAGCATTTGCCTTGAGCGAAAAAATTGAAATGGTAGTTGTGGGACCAGAAGATCCTTTAGTAAAAGGGATTTTTGATTTTTTTCAAAACGATTCTGATTTAAAACATATTCCTGTGATTGGCCCTTCAAAACAAGGAGCACAATTAGAAGGAAGCAAAGAGTTTGCCAAAGAATTTTTGGTAAAACACAATATTCCAACTGCTGGTTATGATAGTTTTACAAAAGAAACAGTAGAAAACGGTTGCGCTTTTTTAGAAACATTACAACCTCCATATGTGTTGAAAGCAGACGGATTGGCTGCTGGAAAAGGAGTTTTAATCATTAAAGATTTGGAAGAAGCCAAAGATGAATTGATAAACATGTTGGTTCACTCTAAATTTGGTGAAGCCAGTTCAAAAGTGGTTATCGAAGAATTTTTGGACGGAATAGAATTGAGCTGTTTTGTTTTGACAGATGGTAAAAATTATAAGATTTTACCTACAGCCAAAGATTACAAACGAATTGGTGAAGGCGACACAGGATTGAATACAGGCGGAATGGGAGCCGTTTCCCCAGTTCCTTTTGCAGATGCCGTTTTATTAGAAAAAATCGAAAGCAGGATTGTTAAACCTACAATTGAAGGTTTGCAAAAAGACGGAATTCAGTATAAAGGTTTTGTTTTTATTGGTTTAATCAATGTAAAGGGTGAACCAATTGTCATAGAATACAACGTGAGAATGGGCGATCCTGAAACAGAAGTTGTAATTCCAAGGTTGAAATCGGATTTAGTGGAATTGTT
>CALPQA020000110.1 GCA_943325595.2 Auritidibacter sp. Marseille-P8566 | reverse complement strand
GACAATAGAAATTACTTGATTGAATCTACATTAGAAGTTTTAGAACAAGAACTAGACAGTAAAGATTTTTATAGAATCAGTCGAAAATTTATAATTCCGATGAAAGCAATTAAGGAAATTGTAGTCTATAGCAACTCAAGATTAAGACTCATTTTACCCACTTTTAAAGACGAAGAAGTAATCGTAAGTCGCGAAAAAGTGTCTGATTTTAAAAATTGGATTGGATAAAAAATACTTTTACCAATAATTTAATTGATTAATTATAAAATATTGATAAACAAATTTTTAATAGTTCACTATCAATTTAATCTATAGTGGTTTTAAGCTTTAAAAAGGACTTTTCGAATGCCAATTATTACAAAAATAAAGAAGGTGTAAATAATAAAAAACGGAATAATGTATTCAATCAAATTCAATGGCAACATAATCGCAATTAGCAACAATTGAAAACCCAATCCGTAAATTGAAAGTAACGTCATAAACCAATTTGGAAACGTTTTTACTTTGTAAGCATCTTTATCTAAGGCGTGAATTATTTTGTCGAATATTCCATAAACTACGGTGTAAATTGCAAACAAAATATCAACTGATTTTTGGGTTTCTCCAGGCAAAGCTCGAGGCGATTTGTACTCAAAAATTTTACTAGTTGTATCACCACCCACTGATTTATTTCTTAAAATCACATAGTAATAATTGTACAAAGTGCCTTGTAATTGAATGCCAATAAATGCCAAAATGGTAAACCAAATTGTCGTTTTTGAGACATAACAAATGGTCATTAAAAACATAAAATTTAAGACAATATCAAAAACACTATCGAGGTATCTTCCAACGTAAGAAGGCGTGTTTTTTAGACGCGCTAATTCGCCATCAGCAGCATCAATTGCCGATTTTAAAACGATGAAAAATCCCGCTAATAAGTACTGTTTTTGCAAAATACAAACAATGGAAATTAACCCAGAAAGGCCAAACAATAGCGTAACGTGAATAGGTGTGAATCGGGTATTTTTTAGTAAATTGGCAAGCCATTTTCCAAAAGGTCTTCCATAATCTGATAAATCTAAAAATTTATCTTTGGCAGCAAGTTTAGACATTAAAGCAATAAAAAAAGGTATGACAATATAGTCGGAATGCAAATATAGTCTTAATTTTAAAAAGATATTTAAATAAACAATAGTTTAGTTTATGTTAAAATAACACAATCAAATTTAAATTTTATTAATTTTAAAAAATTAATTTAATTTACTTAAATATGGCAGCCCTAAGTCTAAATATTATTGAAGCACTCAGAACAACAGCTAAGAAATTGGAAAATGGTCACCGATACGAATGGGGGCATATGGGAAATTGTAATTGTGGTAACTTGGTTCAAACTATTACGTCCTTTACAAGAGCTGAAATTCAAGAATATGCACTTCAAAAAAGAGGAGGCTGGTCTGAGCAACTAATTGACTATTGTCCAACAAGTGGTTATCCAATGGATATGATTATTGGAAAAATGATTGAATTTGGTTTCTCTGCTCAAGATTTGAGGCATTTAGAGTGGTTATCGGATAAGGCAGTATTGAACAAATTGGGTCGAACGAATTTAAACCGTAACTTGAAGTCGGATACAATTTTATACTTATATTCTTGGGCGGATTTAATAGAAGATTCGCTTTTAAAATCTATTCAATTACCTGATTTTGATATTGTTATTTCAAATAATAAAAAGGAGTTATCAATAGAAAATGCATAAATGATATTATCCCATTTTAGCTTCTTTACATTCTAGAAATAAATACGTTTGTGTTCCAAAAAGTAAAGAGGCTATTACCAAATGTATTGGTTGAGATGCAAACGGGAAATCCAAATAATACATTGCCATACCTGAGAATACTTCAATTCCTACAAGTGCTATTACCCAATTGATTTTTTCAAATCCAAGCTGAAGTTTTCTATTTCTTAGGAATAGAAATACATTCAATCCTAAAATTAAAAGTGAAAACGATCTGTGGATATAGAAAACCAAAACAGGATTTTTTAATACCAATGCCATTTGATCAAAGCCAAATAGTTTTACTTGTTCATCTACATATTGCCGAACTTGAGTTCCTAAAATAATTTGAATAAAAGTTAAAATTAGTGTTATTAGAAGTACTTTTTCAAATAGTGTATTCTTTTTAAAAGTGCTTAATTTCTCCTTTGAATTTTTGATTAGATAGAGTAATAATGCTACTATTAGTAAAGCCACCATCATGTGAATGGTTATTTTTACTGGGTTCAAAACGGAATAAACAACTCTAGCACCTAGCCATCCTTGAAACCCTATCATTATTACGGATGCCCAAGAAAGAAGCGTTATTTTTTTATTTGTTTTCCAATAGCCAAAAGAAAATAGTGCCATCAAAAAAATGGAAACTCCTGCCAAAGCTCCAACTAAGCGATTTATATATTCAATCCAAGTTTCTGTAGCATTAAATAAGGCATAATCGTGTTTGGTGTAAAGTCTCCATTGCGATTCATCGAAGTTTACATTGGTTTTAAAATCCGATTTTGCAACCCATAATTTATCATCTTTAATGATAACTTGCCCTTCTTCAAATTCTCGATTGGGTGTCCACGTAAGTTCTTTGATATCAGTTGGCGGAATATAATAACCAAAGCATTTCGGCCAATCAGGACAACCCATTCCAGAACCAGTCATTCGAACTAGTGCTCCCGCAATTATTACTAAATAAACTAAAATCAATGTTGTTTTAGCAGCTAACGTAAAATATTTTTTCATAAAAATGATCATCAAACAAGTGTTGCAAATGTATAATAAAATAGCCTGTGCGGATACAAACAATAGTTAATCTTATACTATTAGTTGCTTTTTATTAACCCTAATTTTTCGCCTCTTTTCAAAACAAATTTATAAGCAGCATCATAATCATTTGCAATTTCACCCTCTAAAATGGCTTCTTTCACTGCTTCTTTCAAAATACCGATTTCCCGGGAAGGTTTTAAATTGAAAATTACCATAATTTCTTCACCCGTAATTGGGGGTTGAAATTTTCTTACATGATCTCGTTCTTCAACTTCCACAATTTTTTTGCGAACAATTTCAAAATTATTGTGGTATTTCTTGAATTTGTTAGGGTTTTTGGTCGTTATATCTGCTTCACACAAAGTCATTAAATTTTCAACATCTTCACCAGCATCAAAAACCAAGCGGCGAACGGCAGAATCGGTCACAATATCTTCAGACAAAACAATTGGTCGCGAACTCATCATGACCATTTTTTGAACAAATTTCATTTTGTGATTCAAAGGCATGTGCAAGCGTTCAAAAATTTTCTTAGCCATTTTTCCACCTAAAAATTCGTGTCCATGGAACGTCCAACCTTGTTTTTTATTGAAACGCTTTGTCGGTGCTTTTCCAATATCGTGCAATAAAGCCGACCAACGCAACCAAACATCATCGGTATTGGGGCAAATGTTATCTACGACTTCTAAAGTATGATAAAAGTTGTTTTTGTGCGTGTGCCCGTCAATTTCTTCCACTTGATTTAAAGCAGTTAATTCGGGAAGAATAATGTCTAAAAGACCTGTTTTGTATAACAATAGAAAGCCAATAGAAGGTTTATCGGTAGAGAGTATTTTATTCAATTCATCCACAATGCGTTCCCCAGAAATAATTTTGATTCGCTCTTTATTTTGAGTTATGGATAGCAATGATTTTTCCTCAATTTGAAACTCTAATTGGTTTGCAAACCGAATCGCACGAAGCATTCGCAACGGATCATCAGAAAAAGTAATATCTGGATCAAGAGGCGTTTTTATGATTTTATTTTTCATATCCTCCAAACCATTGAAAGGATCGGATAATGCACCAAAATTTTCCTGATTTAGTGACAATGCCAATGCATTTATAGTAAAATCGCGTCGGTTTTGATCGTCTTCTAAAGTTCCGTTTTCTACAACGGGGTTCCGACTTTCAAAATGATAGGATTCTTTTCGAGCGCCTACAAATTCAATTTCGGTTTCTTCAAAACGTAACATAGCAGTTCCGTAAGTCTTAAAAACTTGAACTTTTGGTTTGCTAGGAAGTAATTGCGAAACCTTTAGAGCCAGTTCAATTCCGCTACCAACGGCAACAATATCGATATCTTTTTTGAAATCCCTTCCTAAAAGTAAATCCCTAACAAACCCACCAATAACATAACTTTCTATGTTTAGTTCTTGGGAAGCTTTAGAAATTACTTCGAAGATTTTATTTCCTAGAGCTATGCTATAGTTGTTTTTTATTGTAGCCACAGATTCACAGATTTTACTTTTATTATTTAATGATTCTTTTATACTCAAGAGAGTTTTTGTTAAAATTTACTAAGATAGCAAGCCTATGACCAGAAACGTGTAAATAGTTCAAGCATTGTGAAATGTGTTTTTCATGCAATGATTCGGTTGATTTTATTTCGATTATGATTTTATCTAAAACTACAAAATCGGCATAAAATTTATGATTTAATATTATATCTTTATAATGAACTGAATATTCTTTTTCTCTCTCAAAAGAAAAATTAATTTTTTTTAGTTCATATTCAAAAGCATCTTTATAAACAATTTCAGAGAAACCTTTTCCAAGATTTTTGTGAACTTCTATCAGAGCACCAATAATTTTGTATGTGTCCTCTTCGTATAAATAGTTTGACATTTTATAATTATTTATAAATCTGTGAATCTGTGGCTAAAAAAATGCTCTAATTTATTATTTTCTAATTATTTTTACTTGGCTGTCTAATCCAATTTTTATAATTGTCGATGGCTTTCCTGCAATTTTTTCGCGGTGCAAATTTACAACATAGTCTACACCTTTAATAATTTCTGGGCTAATATCTTTGAAAGCAATAGGCGTGTGCTGTCCAGAAATATTTGCGGATGTTGAAACCAATGGTTTTTTCATTTTCTCCATTAATTTGAAGCAAAAAGGCTCTTTTACGATTCTAATTCCTAACGATTTGTCTTGTGAAATCAAATTTGGCGCAACATTTCTAGGATTGTCTAGAATTATCGTAGTTGGTTTTTCTGATAAATCAATAAGTTGCCAGGCTACTTCTGGAATATCTTTGAATACATTGTACATCATTTTTTCGCCATTCATCAATACAATCATACTCTGCGTTTCTGCCCTTTTCTTGAGTTTGTAGATTTTGGCAACCGCTTCAGGATTGGTAGCGTCACACCCAATTCCCCATACAGTATCAGTAGGATAGAGTATTATTCCACCTTCTTTTATAATTTCGTAGGCGTTATGAACTTCTTCGTTTATCATTGTGTTTTTTTATTTTTAAAATGCATAAATGGCAACTCAATATATTTAAATGTCAATTGGCTGATAAAAATTATTGGAATAAGACTCAATGCAATGCAACCCCAATAGTTCAATTCCGATAATTGAGCTGCAATTTTATAGCCAATTACAAATCGAAATAGTACAAAAAGAACCAATCCGTGAATTAAATAAAAACTGTACGTTATTTGTCCAAATTTCCTAGAAAAAGTTGTGGTTAAAATCCCAAAAAAACTATTTCCGTGTGCAATTAATAACAGTAGAAATGTGGAAACAATTACAGGAATTATTTTTTTTCCACTATTGAAACTTACAACGGATAAAATTAATACTATTATTCCTAAAATCGCAAATTTATAGTGACTCCAATTAATGTTTGTTTTAGGATTATTCAATACCATAGCACCAACAATTCCACCTATAAAAGGGATAAAATTTTCCACAACCGAATTATTGAGGTGAAAAATTAAAATAAAAAAGAGCAAGAAAATTAATAATGTTTTGAAATCGACCTTCACTTTATAAAATAATCCGATAATAGGTAACAGTAAATAAAACATCCATTCATAAGGCAAAGTCCATGTGACTCCGGCATTTATCTTAGATGTGTCTGTCAATAAATTGATGTTTACAGGTCCGCTAACGCTAAAGAAAATCCAAGATAAGCCGTTTTTGATATTATTTTGAAATGTATCTCTCAGTTCAAAATTGGTTAGCACACTTACTATTATTAAAAAAATAGAAATTGTAAACAGGTAAATGGGAGTCAATCTGTAAAACCTTGAAAGGATATATTTTTTCCAATCAAATGCTGTTTTTTTAGTAGTAAGCAACTTTGTAGTAAATAGAAAAGAAGTAATAATAAAAAACAAAGCCACACTTGTTTGTCCCAAATGGTTAAAGAAATTCGACTTTGGATTTTCCCAAACGTGATACTTCAAATAATGATTCCAAATATACGCATGGTGTAAAAAGACGAAAAAGCCTAAATATCCTCTTACACCGTCAATTGCAGGGTATTTTACGTTTTCAATTGTTAATCTCACTAAAACATTCGCAATTTTTACTGCAAAGTAAAGCGCTGAAATGATTAACAAAGTCAAAAGTACTTCTTGCAACATTTATAAAACGGAATTTATTTGGT